>NZ_CALUXO010000086.1 GCF_944324745.1 uncultured Thomasclavelia sp.
TGTTATGCTGGTACTTATTGGCGAAAAAGAAGATGTCACCGATCAAAGTAATGTTACTGTTAGTAGTGATTGCCTTTGTAGGAGTATTAGTCGGATTCTTTAATCCAGGTTTACAATATTAAAAAAGGAGCAGAAGTTATATGGAGGCCAAAATTAAAAATGCTTATCTTGAAGAGATAAAATATCAAAGTCGAATGTTGAATAATTTAAAAAGATGGATGCGAAACTTAATTATTTTATCATCAATTTCCTTAGTTCTTGTTCTATTTGGTTCATCCATTCATCCTTTAATTCAGATTATTGGAGTTGTTTTGATGATTATTAGTATTCTAGCTTGCGTTCTAGTAGGATTAGGATACAAAAATGGTCAAAACAATGTATGTAAAATCATTGATAATATTAAATAAGTTAGTGGGTTTTATTCTTAATGAATAAAACCCATTAGAATTTAGGAGAGTTTTAATATGAAACAAATTGTTTTTAGTGATGTTGATGGTACTTTGTTGAATCATCGACATCAAATTACCCCATTAACCCATAAAGCAATTATTGAATTACAAAAGAAAAATATTCCTTTTGTAATAGTTTCTGCTAGAAGTCCATCTGGAATTTATCCCATTCTTGATAAATATCAACTTTGTGCATCGATAATTGCATATAGTGGAGCCTTAATCATGGATAGTAATTTTAAAATAGTAGCTAATCAGGGAATGCCCACCAGTTATGCTTTAAGTATTATTGATTATATTGAAAAAAATAACTTTGATTTGTCTTGGTCAGTTTATAGCTTTGATCAATGGTTAGTAAAAAACTGTCATGATGATAGAATAAAAAATGAGGAAAGGATCGTTGCTGCTAAATCAAAACAAATATCTAAAGAAGAATTAAGAAAATTGCCAGTTGTTCATAAAATACTTTGCATTTGTAATCCGCAATATACAAAAGATATTCAAAATCAATTAAAAGAGCATTTTAAAAATTGTACGATCGTACGATCATCTGATATTTTGATTGAAATCATGGATCATGGAGTTAATAAAGGAAAGGCAGTTAAAAAACTATGTTCACTATGGCAAATTCCTTTGGCTAATGCTATTGCTTTTGGTGATCAATATAATGATTTGGAAATGTTGCAAACAGTAAAATATGGATATGTGATGGAAAATGCGCCATTTGATTTGCAACAACAAATTAAAAGAATCACATTAGATAATGATCATGATGGAATCTATCAGGCCTTATTAAAGTTACAGGTAATTGATAAATAAAGAAGAGGGTATTAAAAATGAATTATGATAAGTATCCAGAAACTAAAATAATTGGATTTGATCATGAAGCTTTTGGAAATTTAAATGCGATGAAACAAGAATTATTAAAAGTTACTCAAGATATTTGTTATTTGACGGTTGATTGCTATCCAGGAGTTGATGACGAAGTTTTTGATTTTATAGTGGCAGTTTTTCAACCAGAAAGAATAATTAAAAGTGAAGATGTTTTTTATGACAAAGAGCAACTAAATGAATTGATGCAGCCTCATTTAACTGATGATCGTGTTAGAGGTGTAATGTTTTATGGAAAGCTTGAGGATTTTATTGATCAATCTAAATTAAAGAAAGTAAAAGATAGGTTACAAAATCATCAAAAGACACTAATATATGGAGTTGGTGCTGGCTTGATTAGTACTGGTGATTGTTATATCTATTGCGATTTGGCTAGATGGGAAATTCAATGTCGTTATCGTGCTGGAATGCCTAATTTTAAAGCCGAGAATTATCATGAAGATTCTTTAAGAAAAATTAAAAGAGGTTTTTTTATTGAATGGCGTATTGCTGATAAACATAAAATGAAGATGTTTGAACAAGTTGATTATTTTATTGACAGTAATCAAAAAGGTCATTTAAAAATGATAACTGGATCAGCTCTACGTCAGGGGTTAAAACAGATAGTGAAACAGCCGTTTCGATTGGTACCTTATTTTGATCCTGGAATCTGGGGAGGGCAATGGATGAAAAAGCATTGCAACTTAGATCCAAACGCTAAAAATTATGCCTGGAGTTTTGATGGTGTACCAGAAGAAAACAGTTTGTATTTGCGATATGGTCAAGTGAAAATTGAAATTCCTGCTATGGATTTAGTGCTTTATCAGCCAATAGAATTATTAGGAATGAAAAATTATTGTCGCTTTGGTGCTGAATTTCCAATTAGATTTGATTTTTTAGATACTGTCGATGGTCAAAACTTAAGTCTACAAGTTCATCCTTTGACCGAGTATATTAAATCTCACTTTGGAATGACTTATACTCAAGATGAAAGCTATTATATTTTAGATGTTCAAGATCATGGTGGCGTATATCTGGGGCTTAAAGAAAATATTGACCCTCAGGCAATGATTAGTGATTTAAAAAATGCCCAGACTGGTAAAAAGACATTTGAGGTAGATCGGTATATTAATTTTTTTCCTGCTAAAAAACATGATCATTTTTTAATTCCGGCTGGAACAGTTCATTGTTCATCATCAGGCTGTATGGTTCTTGAAATCAGCGCTACTCCATATATTTTTACTTTTAAATTATGGGATTGGGATCGTTTAGGATTAGATGGTTTACCACGTCCTATACATATCGATGATGGGAAAAATAATATTCAATGGAGTCGGACTACCAGCTGGGTTCAAGAAAATCTTGTTAATAAAATAGAAATCATCCACCAAGATGATGATTATTTGGAAGAAAAGACAGGATTACATGAATTGGAGTTTATTGAAACAAGAAGATTCACTACGGACAGTAAAACTTATCATCATACCAATGATGGAGTACAGATGCTTAATCTTGTAGCTGGATCTAGCGCGGTTATTGAGAGTCCAACTAATACTTTTAAGCCCTTTGTTGTTCATTATGCAGAAACGTTTATCATTCCTAGTATTGTTAATGAATATACTATCCGCCCCTATCATCAAGGCGAAACAATAAAATTTATCAAAGCTTATGTTCGTAATTGATGATAACATTAAAGATTAAAAATGAGCTAACAAATAGCTCATTTTTAACTGTTTTATTTTAATATATTTATTTAAGACCCTAATTAAAATTGGGGCTGCCAACAAATAAAAGAACAAATTACCAACAGCATGAAAAGTATCAAACAAAATCCCAAAACTATAATAAACGATAAATAAAGATGGACCACCAATCATCAATTTATCAAGTGAAACGACAAAGCCAAAAACATATCCCATAAAAAAGGCAAAGATAGCCATAACAATTATATGTGGTTTACGATTAAAAATTCGGTATAAATCGATTAAACATTGAGTTAATAGACAAATGACGATCCAGGCTAAGATTTGAAAGAAAGTCCAGGTGCCCATACCTAAAAAGATATTTGAAACTAAAGTTGTAACGATTGTTAGTTTGAAGCTAAAGCTTAATCCAAAAACATTACTAAAATACAAAGGGGATATGATGTCCCCTTTTGTATAATAAATTTTTAACTTAATGACATTAGTGCTGTGCTTCTGTTTTGTTCCCGTTGATTTCGACTAATTTTCCTTCTTTGATTTTTAGTTGAACATCCATTTTATCCGCAAATTGTTTGGAATGAGTGACAACGATAATACATTTATTTTTTTGATGAGCTAAATCGATAAATGTTTGAATAATACTATCAGAAGTTTTTTCATCGAGATTTCCAGTAGGCTCATCACAGAGAATTAAATCAACATTTTTAGCCATTGCTCGAGCAATGGCAACGCGCTGTTGCTGACCTCCAGATAGTTTTCTTATATCTCGACAACATTCATCTTTGGTTAGCCCAAGATTTTCTAAGATTGTGAAAATATAATCTTTCTTATTTTTAATTTTCATTTTGGCAATATTTACGGCATTTTCAACATTTTGATAAGCATTCAGATAATGTATTAAATTATATGATTGAAACATGAAACACAATAGAAACATCTTGACGACGATACTGGTTTAACCTAATTTTTTGTAAATCTTGATTTTTATATAAGATATGTCCTTTTTTTTGGTTTATCTAAACCACTGGCTAATACTAATGTAGTAGTTTTCCCGCTACCGCTAGCTCCAACAATGGCATAGGTTTTACCTAATTGAAATTTGCAGCTGGCATCTTGTAAGATAGTGACGCTACTGTTACCATCTTGATAAGAATAACTTACATGATCAAATACTAAAATATCTTCATTCATTGACTATCCCTCTTTTAGTTAATATTTCCCGTGGTGATAATCGTAATATATATCCAGTTGGTAATAAGACAGATATTAAACAAAGAGCACCAGTTATTTGGGCTAATTGGATTATCGTAGTACCAGTAATCGAAACATCGAGTTCTTGATTATTGGTTTTATCGACAGGATTATTCTCTTTTGATCTTTGGCCTGGTTCTTCACTATTATTTTCATCAGGTATTTCCATAACAACCTGATTTTCATTTGATGATACTAGCATAGAACTAATGAAGTTTGATGAAATCTTTCCACTAGCTAGTGAAAGACAAAAGGCCAAAGTGGCTACTATGATAATTTCAATTAACTGTTGCAAACCAATTTTTATTTTTGATTGTCCTAGTGATAATAAAACTCCAAATTCATAGAAACAACCACGCATTGATAAAATCAAAATTAAACAAAGAATTAAACTACCAGCTATTACAACTACCCATAAAAAGATCGTTGCAAATTGGGTAATGTTTTCTAAAGATATTACACTGTTTAGATAACCCATATCATCAGCATTTAATGTAAATGTATCAAAATCGATATAACTGTTAGATTGAGCTAATTCTATGAAGGCATCAATATGTTCAGGATCATCTAAATAGTAGGTCACTGATGAGATAGTTGAATTATCACTATTTAATGTTTGAGCTAAACTTAAATCTACATAAATTTGATTCATTGGGTTTTGAAAATTATTATTCATTCTTCCCATATCATTACTAGAAACAATTTCATAAATTCCAACGATTGCCAGAGTTACGGTTTGATCATTATTAGTAATAGTAAAACTGTCACCAACTAGTAAATCATTATCATTAGCTAAATTAGTTTCAATTACACAATTATTACTATTGGCGTCATTAGATAATAAATGACCTGAGATCAATGAATAATTACTATTTTCAAATGATTCTAAGTATTCCATTGTTGTATTACCACTGATACTAAAGTCTCCTTGACTGGTCATTTCTGGTTGTGATTCACCCATGATTTCTGGCATATTTTGATTATTTATAATTTTTGTCTAAAAGACTTGACCTTATAGTGGCTTAAAGGTTTATGGTATAAGTGAAATCAGGGAAAGGAGATTATTAGAAACGATTTTAAAGTATTAGTTTTAGAAATGGGGGAATAATGATGAAGATCAAAGAAGTAGAAACGATGTTACAATTAAATGCTCAGACAATTAGATATTATGAAAAACTAGGATTTTTAAATCCGAAGCGTGACTTAAATGGTTATCGTAATTATAGTGAAGAGGATATTAAAGTTTTAAAGAAGATTCGTTTTTTAAGAGAGCTGGACATGTCTTTGGAAATGATTGAAAGGATATTAGCTCATGAAGATGAATTCCAGGATGTTTTAGAAATACATTTAAAAACTTTACAGCTAAAAGTGATTAAATTAGAAGAAATTCAAAAGCGCTGCCTTGATTTAAATCGTAAAAATATTCCTTTACTTGATGGAGTAGTTGAAGGAGAGTTTCAGGAAGTAGATAAAATTCACCGTGATGGAATTAAAGAATTAACTAAAAAGATTTCTAATTATTTAAAACCATCATCAGTTATTACCTTAGGTAGAAAAACTACATCTTATCAGCTGTTAAAACAGTTATGTGGCTGTTATTTGGGGTTATCATTTGTATTTTTAGCTTTATTACATTTTTCATTGAGAATGAATATCATCCATCATGTAAATTGGTTATTATGGTTTGTGGTAGATTTTATTTTAGTTGCTTTATTGATAATCATGATGTTTGATGAACGATTTGTTGAATTTAGAAATAATGATTTTGTTGTATTTGAAAGCAAAGGGAAGAAACTAAAAAGTATTAAAGCTATTTTAATGAATACAACTGATCAACTTGCTAAAAAGTATTCTTATCAGCAAATAGATTCTGTTGTAATAAGAGTTGAAGAAAAATTAGGTGGATTAGGTTTTGGGGTTGAAAAATATCATAATATCATTTATCAATTTAAAATGAAAGATGCATCGCTGTTTGAAATTAATAGTTCGATGTTTTTAAAAAGTGATCAAGATCGTAGAGCTGTTTATGAAATTCTAGAATATCATGATGTAAAGATTATTGATCATCAAAATCTAAAGGAATATTTAGAATAATTAAACTTAATTTAACATTGCTTATAAATAATAAGCAATTAACGTTTTAGTTAAAAGAAGTCATATGTGGGTTCTTTTAGTTTTAATAGCTTTTGAATATAATTTAGTTATTTTTTTAAAACTACGATAATATATAAAATGTAATTGAGCTTTAAAAAAGATTGCTGATTTTTCAATAAAATGAAAAATATGGCAATAAAATGAAAATAGCATTTTAATTTTATTATCTAATATTGCTGACAGTTAGCTAAATATATTAACATATAAATATATTTAACAGGAGGACTGGAAAATGGATTTTAAAGACAAAGTAGTTGTTATAACGGGAGGAGCTTTAGGAATTGGTAAATGTATCAAAGAAATGTTTATCAAGGAAGGAGCTCATGTTTGTACGATCGATATTTTAGAAAATGATTATTTTCAAGGCGATATGGGTAATAAAGAAGTATTAGAACAGTTTGCAAGGAAAGTAATCGATGATTATGGTCATGTTGACTATTTGATCAATAATGCTAAACCGATTTTTAAAGGTATTGATGAGTGCAGTTATGAAGAATTTCAATATGCATTAGCTGTTGGAATTACCGCACCATTTTATTTAACTAAATTATTAAAAAATCATTTAAATAAAAGTGCCTGTATTATCAATATGTCATCATCTCGTGATCGAATGAGTCAAAAACAAAGTGAAAGCTATAGTAGTGCTAAAGGTGGTATTTATGCTTTAACACATGCCATGGCTAATTCTTTAGCTGGTATTGCTCGAGTTAATTCTATTTCGCCGGGGTGGATTGATACGAATAATCAAGATTATCAAGGACCTGATGCTACTCAGCATTTAGTTAAACGAGTTGGTAAAGTTGAAGATATAGCCAACATGGTTTTATTTTTGTGCAGTGATAAAGCTGGTTTTATTACTGGTGAAAATATTTGTATTGATGGCGGTATGACTAGACAAATGATTTATCATGGTGATGATGGCTGGAAGTTAGATGAATAAGAGAATATTGTCGATATTCTCTTTTTTTTGGATAAAATGAAATATCGTTTTATTTTTTTGAATTAAATTATTAGTTATTTGTAAATGATAAATTAGTTTTAACTGTTTATATATCTTTATCTAAAATTTTTGTTTAGACTTACTATGACAAATGTTTAGGAGGATTAAGATGATTATAATCGCTATATTGATTAGTACTTTATTGGCTGGATTTATTCAGGGAGTATCTGGCTTTGGGGCTGGAATTGTCTTTATGAGTGTAATTCCCTACTTTTTGAGTGTTATATCTTCAGCTGTAATTTCTAATTTTATGAGTGTGTTTTTGAATTTGTTGATGACCTATCATTATCGTCAAGCAATTAATAAGACAATTATTGTTTTACCGGCGCTTTTTTTTATTATCGGTGGTACTTTGTCACTTTATTTTGTTACGATGATCGATACAGCTTTTTTAAAATTAATTTTAGGTCTTTTTTAACGATACTGGCCATTTATTTTTATTTTTTTAGTCATAGAGTAAAGATTACTAACAATATTTTTACCATGTTTCTTTGTGGCTTTGTTTCTGGAGTATGTGATGGATTATTTGGAATTGGAGGACCATTAATGGTGTTATTTTTCTTGGCCTTGACTAATTCTAAAGATGAATATTTGGGAACTATTTCATTATTCTTTTTAATTGTTTGTAGCTATAATCTAATTTTTAGAATAGTTCACGGAATTTTTACTCTGCAGCTTTTGCCATATGCTTTATTATCGTTAATTGTGGTCTTTGTAGGATTACAACTAGGAAATCGAGTTGTTTGTAAAATTGATGAACAGCGATTAAGAAAAATAACATATATATTAATAGGTTTTTCAGGAATTATTACTTTATTAACAGCGATTTAGGAGGAGATTATGGAAAGAGTTTTGATTCGTTATCAAGAGAGTTATTTAAGCTATTTCTTGATGTATTTATTTAGTTACATTGCTTTAGCTGTTTTTTCTAGTTATATTTCTATTTATTTAATGGATATAGGATATAGTGGCAGTGAAGTGGGATTTGTTGTTTCATGTTCATTTGTGCTGTCGATGATCACGCAACCATTTATTGGAATTTTAAATGATAAATACCATGATCAAATTAATGAGTTATTATTAATAATTGCCGGAATATTAGGAATAGTCTTTATCTATTTACATAATATTTTATTAATTGGTTTAATTTATGGGCTGGTCTTAGCGATTATCAACGGAATTACGCCGATGCTGGAAAAGAAAGCTACCATTTCCAGCCATCCGTATGTTTCTATTAGAATCTGGGCGACAATTGGCTATGCTGTGGGATCTTTGATTGGTGGGTTGATCTATCATCATATTTCCCCTGATGCTATGTATGTTTTATTTACGTTGGCAATTTTTATTAGTGTGCTGGGTATTCATGGAACTCGTGATATTCCTAGTGTAAAAAATAATAGTAAAACCCCAATAACAAAAGTATTTTTAAATAAACAAGTTTTGCTTTATTTTGTAATTGCCTGTTTATTTTATGGAACTACAAATGTCAATACGACATATTTACCAGCGATGTTTCAAAGTGTCGGTATGTCAATGGATTATGTTTCAACGATAATTCTGATCTTGACTTTATTTGAATTGCCAATCATTGCTTTAAGTAAGTATATTAACCGAATTAGTAATAAAACTTTATTAATTATTAATTTTAGTATTATCATTGTTCAGTTTATAGTTTATGCTTTTATTTCTAATCTAGTAATTGTCGTTATAACGGCATTTTTAACTAAAGCGGTAGCGACGATGTTATTTATTATGGTCAATATGAAAATAGTGTCTTATTTAGTCGCTGACCAATATCAAATGACGGCATTGGCTTTAGTTTCGACAGTTAAAAGCTTTTCATCAATTTTATTTCAATTTGTGGCCGGATATTTAGTGGATTTTTATTCATATCAATTCTTATATTTTGTTTTAGCTTTAATAGCGATCTTAGGATTGATTGTAGTTTTATTTTATCGAATTGGAACAAAAGACGAAGTATTATTTCAATGATAAGATGTTTTATTTGACTAAACCAGAATATTTTCTGGTTTAGTCTTTTTTAGCTTTTTCGGTAATTATTTCATTATCAATAACTCGATTAGTTTCAACCTGTTTAGCTACATTAACTTTATAATTTAAATTATCTTGATAATTTAAATTAAATAAACAGCTATATAAAATATCTAAAATCAAATTGATCGATGTCAATGAAGAAAATCCTGCAATTTTAGAAAAAGATTTCTCTCTGGTTGTTATATTTAAAGTAACATCCGCCATTTTAGTAAGACTATTAGACCCTAGACTGGTAATGGCAATAACAGGAACCTGATTTTTTTTAAAAATCTAACCGTTTTTAATAATGTTGGAGTTTCTCCAGAATAAGAAAGACAAATGGCACATTCGTCAGATGTTGCCATAAGCGCGTTTTGAAACATATTATCTTGAATTGGATCAATTTTGGCTTTTTTATTAATTCGGTTTAATTTAAAAACAAATTCTTCACCAGCATAATTTAAATTAGCAATAGCAAAAACATGGACATTTTTAGAATGATTTAATAGCATTACGGCTTTTTGCAGGGAATCATGATGAACTAACGATAGGGTATCATTGATACTTTCTAGATGTAAATTAGAAATTCGGCTGGCAATATTCATAATATTATCTTGACTGGTAAAAGGATAATTGGCATCGATATCTTTAAAATGACGGTTTAAATATTTTGCTTCAGCGACAAAAGCCTCTTTAAATTCATTCCAGCCAGAAAAGCCCAGTTTTTTAGAAATTCTAATTAAAGTAGATGGAGAAGTGTAGGTTTCTGTGGCAATTGATTTAGTGGAATAATCAGCAATTAGTTCGTCTTTATCTAAAATAAAATTGATAATGATGGTTTCACTATTTGAAAAATGAGTAGTTTTCATTTTCTCTTTAAGTAACATGGCTTTCACCTCGGTTTTATTATAGCTAATTTAAATCTTGTTTACAAATAACTCAATTTTTTAAAAATGATTTGTAAAAGATATTTTATAGTTGAAATGAACACTGTTTTTAATAAGTTATCTTGTGCTATTTTATTGGTAGAAAGATGACAAGGAGGAATCGGTGATGTTAAATTTTGTTTATCAAAATCCTACTAAGATTATTTTTGGAAAAGGGGTCATAGATAATTTAGCTGATGAGATCTTAAATTATGGTCGCAAAGTATTAATTGTCTATGGTGGCAAAAGTATTTTTAATAATGGACTTTATCAAAAAATTATTGATCAATTTGATCAAAAGAAAATTGAATATTGTGAATTAGCTAATGTAACTGTTCCATCACTTACATTATTGTATCAGGGAATTGAAATTGCTAAAAAAAATCAAGTTGATGTAATTATTGGGATTGGCGGTGGCTGCTGTATTGATATGGCTAAGTCAATTGCCGTTGGTGCTAGTAATGACGTAGATATTTGGGATGTATTACAGGGAAAGGTTCCTTATCAGATATTAAATTGTCTACCAATCGGAGCAGTAGTAACGATTGCTGGTAGTGGCAGTGAAATGGACGGTAATAGTGAAATTGATAATTTAGAAACGGGTGAACATGGAAGTATTGGTAGTTTTTTAAAAACTTATCCCGCCTTTAGTATCTTAGATCCTGAGTTAACTTATAGTTGTCCATTTACCCTAACAGCTTATCATGGAATGACGATTATTGTTCAAGCCATGGAACAATATCTAGTTGATCGTGAAGCAACTTATATTCAAGATGGTTTTGTCGAAACAATCTGTAAGACTGTTATTAGTTCTTTAAGAACTTTAAAAGAAAATTTGCATGATTATAATGCTCGAGCAAACTTAATGTGGGCGAGTGCAATTACTTGTAATCGAATTTTAGGACGGGGTAAAAATGCTCCATGGTTAGGGGGACCTTTAGGTGGCTTGATTGACGATAAGTTAAAAATCACTTATGCACAAGGAATTACGATTACCTGGCCAAAATTTTTAATTACTTGCTATCAAGATTATGTACAAACATTGAAGTCATTTGCGTTAAATGTTATGGAAATTGATCCGGCCGGTAAGACCTGTGACGAAATAGCTAAAGCTGGGGCACTAGCTTTACAGGATTTTGTTGATGAAATGGGGTTGGCCCATACAGTTAAAGATTTGAACTGTGGCAATCATGAAGTTGTAGAATTTAATGATAAAATTGAAAAATTAGCTAGTCGTCAAATAATTAGTAAAGAAGATATTGAAACAATAGTAAAATTATCAATTAAAGGAGAGTAGAGAAAATGTTATCAAATTCTAAATTAGGTTTTGGTTTAATGCGTTTACCAAAAGATGAAAACGGTACAATTGATATTAATCAAGTAAAGTTCATGGTTGATGCTTATATGAAAGCTGGTTTTAATTATTTTGATACCGCTTATGTTTATGGCGGTAGTGAAGCAGCAATGAAAGCAGCACTGGTTGATCGTTATCCTCGTGATGCTTATACGATTGCCGATAAGCTTCCAGCTTGGAAACTAAATAGTGAAGATGATGTTGCTCGTATTTTTAAGGAATCATTAGAAATTTGTGGTGTTGATTATTTTGATTTTTATTTATTACACAGTATAGAAAAGAAACATTATCCTACTTATGAAAAATATCATTGTTTTGAATTCATTCAAGAGATGAAAAAGCAAGGAAAGATTAAGTATATTGGATTTTCATTCCACGATACTGCTGATTTCTTGGATAAAGTTTTAACTGAGCATCCAGAAATTGATTTTGTTCAGCTACAATTAAATTATTTAGATTGGGAAAATGGTGTAATTCAATCACGTAAAAATTATGAAGTGGTTAGAAAACATCATAAACCAATTGTGGTTATGGAACCAGTTAAGGGTGGAACATTGGCATCATTTCCTGAAGAAATTGAAAAAATTTATCGTGATTATGCCCCAGATAAATCAATTGCTTCTTGGGCTCTTAGATATATTGGCTCAAAAGATGGGGTGATGACAATTCTATCAGGAATGTCAAATGAAGAGCAAATGAATGATAACTTAAAGACAATGTCAGATTTTAAGCCATTATCTAAAGAAGAAGATGATTTGATTCGAAAAGTAGTTGGACAGGTTCTTTCATACCCAACGATTCCATGTACAGCCTGTCGTTATTGTGTTCCAGGTTGTCCAATGAATATTCAAATTCCTGATTTATTTACTGCCTATAATAGCGCAAAAACTTATGGTTCTAATACTCGCTATAATACTTATTATAAAGATCATACTGGTGGCGAATTTAGTTTAGCTAGTGCCTGTATTGAGTGTGGTCAGTGTGAAGGAGTATGTCCACAACATCTAGAAATTATTAATTTATTGAAGGATGTTGCAGCTGGATTTGAATAATAATTTAATGGTAGGATGAATTTCAATTAAAGTTAGGAGGTTATCAGATGAATATTGGTGGTATGGAGCCGGGGCAGGCTTTAGAGTATATGAAAAATAATCCTGATTTGGTTTTAATTGAATGTACTGAGCCGGAGTGGAAGTTAAATCAAAATTTTGATGGTTCCCTTTATATTCCTTTTACGTTAATGGATGAGCGCTTTAATCAAATTCCTGCTAGTAAAAAGATAATTTTATATAGTGAAGATGGTAATACTTCAAAACGAGGTTATGAATGGTTGAAAAATAAAAAGATGGATATTGAAGAGCTTAGTTATATTGATGGAATTCCTAAGATTTATGAATATAATAATTGGAAAAGACATCATTAAAAATGGGGGAGCATGATGAGTAAAGATAATAATCAACATTTATCAATGTGGAATGGCTGGTCTGGCAGTCGTCGGGGGATTCCTGTTTATGATTTATGGTTACAGGAATATTTGCCATTATTAAAATACGATGAAATGATTTTAGATTTAGGCTGTGGTATTGGGGCTAATACCCGATATTTAATTGAACAGGGTTTTCAGGTTTTATCATGTGACTATTCTTTGGAAGCTTTAAAAAATGTTAAGGAATTTATTAAAGGAAGTCAAACTAAGTATTTGAATATGAATGACCCCTTTCCATCTAATGATGATAGTTTTAAAGTGATTGTTGCCGATATTTCTCTACATTATTTTCTCGATACTAAAACGATACAGATCATGAAAGAAATTAGACGAATCTTGAAACCAGATGGAATTTTATTAGCTAGAGTTTCTAGTATTCATGATGCTTTTAATGTCAGCAATGATGATCCGGATTCTCGTTATCATGATTATGGCAGTTATGGCCAGCGTTATATGAATGAGTCTGATTTAAAACGTTATTTTGGTTTAATTGGTGATTTTGAATATCGTGAAGTAACAATGGTTAGAGATGAACCATATTACTGTCATCCTAAAAAATTATATCAATTAAAAGTTTGTAAAAGATAGGAGTAGAAAGATGGATATTAATACACGGGTGAAATTATGTTGTGCTACTAAGATGCCAGTTGTAGCTCTTGGAGTTTGGCAAAGTGGCACTAAAACTAAACAGGCCGTTTTAGCAGCATTAAAAGCTGGTTATCGTCATATTGATACGGCATCTTGTTATGGCAATGAAGCAGCCGTCGGTGAAGCAATTAAAGAAAGTGGTATTGATCGTAAGGAAATTTTTGTTACGACTAAGCTATGGAATGATGATATTCGTAGTCAAAATGTGCGCCAGGCTTTATTAGATAGTTTAAATCGATTACAATTAGACTATGTTGATCTTTATCTAATTCATTGGCCGGTCACTGGATATGTCGATGCTTATCTAGAAATGGAAAAGTTGAAAAAAGAGGGTTTAACTAAAAGTATTGGGGTATCTAATTTTCGTAAAGCTCACTTACAAAATTTATTGTCTAAAGTTAATAAAATTCCTGCTGTTGATCA
The DNA here is from genome assembly GCF_944324745.1 of uncultured Thomasclavelia sp. Taxonomy (GTDB): domain Bacteria; phylum Bacillota_I; class Bacilli_A; order Erysipelotrichales; family Coprobacillaceae; genus Thomasclavelia. The sequence continues at coordinate 14,299 of NZ_CALUXO010000086.1, forward strand.
AATTGAAATTAATCCCTGGATGCAAGATGAAGAAACCATTCAATTTTGCCAAGAAAATAAGATTGTTCTCGAGGCCTGGTCGCCACTTGGAAATGGGGCTTGTTTACAAATTAAGGAACTGGAAGTGATAGCTAATAAATATCATAAATCAGTTGCTCAGATAATTTTAAGATGGTTATTGCAAAGAAGAATCGTAGTTTTACCTAAATCGGTTCATTCAACTCGAATTAAAGAAAATATTGATTTATTTGATTTTAAACTAACTGATGATGAAATGACGTTGATAAATTCATTAAATCAAAATCATAGAACCGGACCCGGTCCTGATAATTTTGATTTTTAATAAAAATACCTGTGAACTAGTTTAACTATGCTCACAGGTTTATTTTTAGAAATCATCTTCCTTAATTATATCGATTGTAGAAAAACGGCCTTTTTCAATCATTGATGAAATCTTGGTCTTTCGTTCCACGTTTTGATCATAATTTAAAGCAAAAATACAAGAGAATAATAGATCTAAAATATATTCAAAAGAGATATCAGTAGAAAATGTAGCAATTTTGCTATAAAGCTTTTCTCTGGTACAAATTCTTAAAACAACATCAGCATTTCTGGATAGCGTATTTTCACCAATATTAGTAATAGCGATAATCGGAATCTGATTGGTTTTTAGAGCTTTGATAACTCGAGACAATATTGGAGTTTCGCCTGAATAAGACATGATAATGGCACAAGCAGTGCTATCAATATTAAAAGCACTATAAACTAATTCCCCTTGAAGGTTACAGATAGTGACCTTTTTTTGAATTCGTGACATATTATGAGCAAATTCTTGTGAAATTAATCCATTATTACTGACAGCAAATAAATAGATAGAACTAGTTTTTCTAATTGTTTGGACAGCTTTTTGCAAATCATCATGAGTTACTAGTGATAGAGTATCATCGAGAGCTTCTTTTTTTAAAGTAGCTAATTTAGAAGCAATTGACATAATTGTATCTTCATTGCTAAAAGGAAAGTTGGCATCAACGTCTAGAAAATGGGTTTGTAAATACTCTTCTTCTTTTAAATAAGCTTCTTTTAATTCATTCCATCCTTTAAATTTCATTTTATGAGCTATTCTTATTAATGTTGATGGTGAGGTATAAGTCGCATTAGCGATATCTTTGGTGGTCATTTCTTTAATTGCCATCTTTTTTTCTAAAATATAATCAATAATTGCTCGTTCACTATTGGAAAATTCACATCTTTCTAATCTTTCGCGTATTAACATTAACGTATCACCTCTAATTAATCTTAACACAATCTTTTTATCTTAGCTATTGGCAAAAGTGCTTTGATTATTGATACTATCAAACTTTTAAATCTGATTTTTTGAAAAAGCGGTTTTAATATTTTATCAACATTTATGATAAGATTTATTAATATGTTTGCTTTAAAATGATTATAAAAGTGAAGAGTTCGAATGAGTAAACAGGTATTTTTAAAATTGAAATGTTTAAAAATATGGGTGTTGTTACATCGATCTTTTATTTTAGCTTTTATTAGTATTGGAATTATTGGTTTGAACAGCTTTATTGATCTATATTTAAAAGTTTTGATTATCTAGGTATGAATTATGTAATTAAAGCCGGAATTTTTGGATATATACTAGTCTTATTTTTAGAGACATTTATTTATCGAAAAAATAATCAGAAACGAAGAAATACAGCTAAAATGATAAAAAGAATCTTTCGTTATCTTTATATGGCAATGTATTTAACTTTAATAATGCTTGATGTAATAGAAATAACAGTTTTTCTAGAAATGAGATGGAATTGGTAATAGATGGCTGGTTATTTATTTTGGTAATTGTCTGGAATATGGGTGAATTATGGCATAATCTATTATGGTGCTTAGTAAAAAGTAATAAAAAATTAACAAATATAAGAATTGTTATCTGGGTTGCTTTTCTTGTTTTTTATTGAATTTAATGGCATAATATTTTAAGAAAGGGGAAATCATTGTGTTGCAACAGGAACGTCATAATCAGATCTTGGCAAGATTGAACTTGGAAGGTCAGGTCCGTGTTAAAGATTTAAGTAAAGAATTTTCAGTTACTGAAGATTGTATTCGTAAGGATTTAAATATCTTAGAAAAGGCTAATAAATTGAAGCGAATTCATGGAGGGGCAACGTTAGTTCGACAGAATCTTCACACAATTAATGTTAATGATCGTCGTAATGTTCGTCTTGAAGAAAAGAAGCAAATTGCTTTAAAAGCAATTGAGTTAATTAAGCCTGGAACAATGATTTTTTTAGATATTTCTACAGTTACTTTAGAAATTGCTAAGTTAATTTATCAAAGAAATTTAAAAGTAACGGTTGTTACTAATATGATCGATATTTTAGAAATCTTTACCCATGAAAGTAATGTGGAACTGATTTTTATTGGTGGTCAGCTGAATAAAGTTCGTGATGGTTTTATTGGTTTGGCAACCTTGAATCAATTACGAGAATATTATTTCGATTTGTCTTTTTTAGGAGTAGTTGGAATTGATATATATAGTGGTTACGTAGCTACTTATGATACTAATGATGGTCTGACAAAAAAGGAAGTTATTAATGGTAGTCGAAAATGTTATTTAGTTGGAGAATCAGCTAAATTGAATTTAGATGGTAATTATTTATTTGCTAAGATAAGTGATTTTACTGGTTATATTTGTGAAAAGCAGTTAGATAATAAAATTGAAAGGAAAATAAGGGATTATGGAATAGAAATCATCTAAGATGATTTCTATTTTAACTTCAACTTCTATTAACGTTATATATTATTGTTTTGGAGGAATATCATATGATATTCTACTGTTAGAACTGATTGAACTGTTATCAGTAGCTACAATTTCCATTGAAGGATTTAATAAATTAAACGCTTCATTTAACTTTTGAGCAAGAGGTACAAAGAAATTAGCATTTGTCATTTTTATTATATTGCTACGATTACAAAACCAAAGATATAGATAAAAACAAGTGCATTATGATTTTAATAATCATTATATTAAAGTAAAAATTCTGATTGAATGGATCAAGGCTAATAACAAGGTATTAAATAACGAAATTAAGATAATATAACTTAATAATCAGGAAGATTAGCTATACTTCCTTATTGAAAGATAGAAATTTACTGGTCGCAGGAGTGCTTGGTAATAATGTTCTTGCTCAAATAGACTTGCACTGGTAACTTCAAAGTCTGAAAGTGATGTACGATTACTAGCTAAACTTGGTAGTAAAACCTCACGTGTTTGCCCGTGGAAGTAGTCAGTAAAAAGGAAATATATTATCATTATTAAATCTTCAATGATGGATATCAATGACAAGAATTTATCATGATAGTTTAAATAGCTTTTTTTAATTAAATTAGATGTTAAGATTAAGACATCATAATAAATGAGTTTAAGCTAAATAAGAGGAGAAGATGAAAAAAATTAAAGCAATTATGTGTGATGTTGATGGAACATTATTAAATAGTCAACAAGTAGTATCACCTCGAACGATAGCAGCAATTAAAAAAGCTAGAGAAAAAGGAATTTTGTTCGGCCTTTCAACGGGTAGAGATGTCAATAGCGTTAAAACACTATTAAAACAATGGGGTATTGATGGTTTGGTTGATAGCATTGTTGGTACTGGTGGCGCAGAAATTTATGATTATGTTTTAAACGTTGACAAGCAGAGTTATCCATTGGATGGAGCTTTAATTAAAGAAATTATTGAACATTTCCAAGATATGGATGTCAATTTTGCTATTCCTTGGGATGGAATTTTATTTGCGCCTAAAGATGATCGTTTAATTCAAGAGTTAGCTACAGCTGATAAAGTTCCTTATCAAGTAGTTGATTTTGATGAGTTTTTAAAAGAACCACGACCAAAACTAATCATTGTTTGTGACCCAGAAAAAATGGAAACTGTTGTTGCTAGAAGTAAAACCTTTAAAAATGATCAATATAAATGTGCTTCTTTAATAACTGCAAGCACTTTATTTGAATATATGGATCCGCGGATTTCTAAAACATACGGATTAAAACAAGTCATGAAAATGCATGATATTGAAATGGCAGAATTATGTACTTTTGGTGATGCCGATAATGACTATGATATGACTTTAAATGCTGGTGTTGGGGTAGTGATGGCCAACGGTAGTGAAAAAACCAAAAGTGTTGCTGATTATATAACTGATGATAATAATCATGATGGAATTGCGACATTTATTGAAAAATATATTTTAACTGATCAATAGTTAATTCCCAATTCGTAAAGGGTCGTTGCATCTGTTTGACTTTTGGTAAAAAATCTCAAAGAAAGATAATAATATTTTCTAAAGAAAAAAGAAACCATTCTTTTAAGCTTTTAAAGATTAATGGTTTCTTTTTTTATGTTACATAATCTATTTATAAATATTGTTATAATCATATTTATGTGATGCAGCGTTAAATCCAGCCTCAGCATATTCATATCTTTTATGCCATCAACTACCACCAGTTTTCTTTATCGATTTTGAGTGAAGTTTTATAGCTTTTATTTAATCATTTAGCAAGCTGAAAAAAAGTTTCTATATTTTCATCAAGAATTCTATCTGCTGTTTTATCTATTTTTTGTTGTAATTGCCAATTAGATATCAGTTTTTCATAATCCTTAAAATTCAAAATAACAAATTTTGGTTTGTTGTTTTTCGTAACAATAGCTATTCCCTCTTTTTCCACAATACTAGATGCTTTTGAAAAATTGTTATTGATCTCTGATGCAGAAATTAATGTATTCATACTAACACCTCCTATGTGTATTATACGAAATTATACTATTATAATAAACAATATAATTTAACGATTAAATAGTTTATCAAAAAAAGAAATAGCATTATTAGCAAGAAAAACCACTACATTTTGTATCTCAAAACCTATTATTGAAAATGGTGATTCACCATTAAAGCTTCATTAAAAATCCAGCAGAATTTTGATTATTTTGATTAATGATAAAAAATAGTTCATAAATACCAATATCAATATCCAAGAAATAGCAGATATCTTAAAAAGAAGTGTTTTTGCCTATAACAAACAAGTGAAACAAGAGTTATTGCCTAAATAATCAGTTCAATTTCTTGTTTTTATTAAAAATATTATTGAAAATTATTGTTTACACTTGAAAATAATAATTTATATCGTATAATGAAGATGTAATAAGAAAAAACAATAAAAAATAATAAAGGAGAAGGAACGATGTTTGATTTAAAAACTAGTGATCGAATTGAAGTATTAAAAAATAAGATGCTAGATGCGCCACGTTATGCTTCGATTGAACAAGCTAGAATCATTACGCGGATTTATCAAGAAAATGAAACACTATCAATTCCTAAAAAAAGAGCCTTATCACTAAAAGCAGCATTGGAAGAATTAGAAATTAGTGTTGAACCAGAAGAATTAATCGTTGGTAACCGTACTAAAGGAGTACGTTCTGGTGTTGTTTTTCCTGAAAGTGGTTGTTCGTGGATCGATAGGGAGTTTGAAAGCTTACCAACCCGTCCTCAAGATCAGTTTTTAGTTGATCCAGCTGATATTCAAGAGTTTCGAGAAACTATCTATCCGTATTGGAAAGGTAGATCAATGGAAGACGTGATCAAAGATAACTATGGATTGCAAATTGAAGCTATTGCCAAAGTTGTTAAAATCAATCAAAAAGATCATGCCCAGGGACATATTTGTCCTGATAGTCAGTTATGGCTACAATTAGGCCCACATGGTTTAATGGACCGAGCTGTTAAAAAAATGCAGATATGTGATAATAGTCAAAAAGAATTTTATGAATGTGTTATTCTGGTCATGCAAGGAGCGATGAATTTCATGGTTCGCTATCATGATTATATTGATAAAATGCTGAATACTGTAGATAAAAAATATCAGGAGTCATTAAAAGAAGTCAGCCGTAGTTGTTTAAAGCTATCAAAACAGCCACCAGAAACTTTTCATGAAGCTATGCAGTCATTATGGTTTTTATTTGTAATCTTGCATATGGAATCTAATGCTTCTTCTTTTTCGCCAGGACGAATGGATCAGTATTTATATCCATATTTAAAAAAAGATTTAGATCAGGGCAGACTGACCCTGGAGACAGCATTAGAAATTATTGAATGTTTATGGTTGAAATTTAATCAGATTGTTTATTTAAGAAATCAAAATAGTGCTAAATATTTTGCCGGTTTTCCAATTGGTTTTAATATTGCTATTGGCGGCGTGGATGAAGATGGTAAAGATACTTATAATGATTTATCAATGTTATGTCTAAAAGCCCAGTATGATCTAGGTTTACCACAGCCAAACTTATCAGTTAGATTGAATAAGAATTCTTCACATGAATTAATGCAGGCAGCAATTAAGGTAGTGGCTAGAGGTAGTGGTATGCCACAGTTTTTCAATGATGAAGCCATAATTCAACCATTGATTGACGATTTAAAGATTGATCAAAAAGATGCTCGAAATTATGCTATCGTTGGATGTGTGGAACTTACGACGCATGGAAATAATTTAGGCTGGTCTGATGCAGCGATGTTTAATTTAAATAAGGCCTTGGAACTAACATTAAATAATGGAAGATGTTTATTAACTAATCAAAAAATTGGGTTGGATTTAGGAAATATTGAAACCTATCAAACCTTTGAACAATTAGAAGCGGCCTTTAAGCAACAGATTGATTATTTTATTGATCAAATGATGAAAGCAGAAGTTGTCGTAGAAAAAGCCCATCAGGATTGTTTACCAACAGCCTTTTTATCAAGTGTAATTGATGACTGTTTAGATAAAGGACTAGATGTCACTCGAGGTGGTGCTAAATATAATTTATCAGGAACCCAAATGATTCAAATTGCAAATCTGGCTGATTCATTAGCGGCAATCAAACAATTAGTTTATGATGAAAAGATGATTTCTAGTCATGAGTTACTTGAGGCTTTAAAAGCTGATTTTAAAGGACATGAAATTACTCAGACAATGTTATTAAATAAAGTACCAAAATATGGTAATGATGTGGCCTGGGTTGATGAACTGGGAGCTAAATGGGCTGGTTATTTTAGAAATCGAATGAACGATTATACTAATTATCGTGGTGGTCCTTATCATACCGGGATGTATACTGTCTCTGCTCATGTGCCGATGGGGGAAAATGTCGGAGCTTCACCTGATGGACGAAATGCAATGACTCCATTAGCTGATGGTGGTATGTCACCGGTTTATGGTCGTGATATGTCGGGACCAACAGCGGTTTTAAAATCGGTATCACGAATGAAAAATTCATATACTACTAATGGTGGTTTATTAAATATGAAGTTTTTACCAGAATTTTTTAATACGGAAACGGGAATGCTGAAATTTGAAAATTTCTTAAGGGCCTTTGTCGATTTAGAAATACCACATATCCAGTTTAACGTTGTTAGACGTGAAGACTTGATAGATGCAAAAATTCATCCAGAAAGACATCGTTCATTAACTATTCGAGTGGCTGGCTATACGGCTTATTTTGTCGAACTGGCTGGAAAGTTGCAAGATGAAATAATTGAGCGGACGAGTTATGACAATATCTAAAGCACTAGTATTTGATATCAAGCGCTTTGCCATCCATGATGGCCATGGACTTCGAACGACCATCTTTTTTAAAGGGTGTCCGTTAAGATGTAAATGGTGTCAAAATCCTGAAGGGTTATCATCGAAACAACGACCAATTTATTTTGAAAATAGCTGTATTCATTGCAAATTATGTCAAAAAGCAGCCTATACTAATCAAATGATTTATAAAAATAATCGTCCTTATTTTAATCTTAATTATGCTGGAGGGTTTGATAATTTGATCAAAGCTTGTCCTAGTGGGGCAATCCGTTATGATAGCTATGAATATGATCTTGATGGTTTGATGACCAAGATTAAAGAAGACCGGGTCTTTTTTCGGGAAGATGGTGGGGTCACTTTTTCTGGTGGTGAGCCCTTAAATCAAGGTGCGTTTTTACAGGCAATATTAAAAAGATGTCATGAAGAAAATATTAATACAGCAATTGAGACATCATTATATGCTTCAAAGGAGTTAATAAAAAGCATTTTACCGTTTTTAGATTTAATTTATATTGATTTAAAAGCTTTTGATGAACAAAAACATTATGAATTAACTGGAGTTTCTTCAAAGTTGATCAAAGAAAATATTGAGTATGTTTTAACAAGCGTACATAAAGACAAAGTAATTATTAGAACGCCTTTAATTCCCACGATGACAGCTATCGATGATAATATCAGCGCTATCAGTAACTTTTTAGTTAAGATTGATCCGGAAGTTAAATATGAATTATTAAATTATAATCCCTTAGCAGAAGCTAAATATGAACTGGTTGATCAAGAATATGGGTTAGATAAATCATATAAAATGTTTGATTTAAAACAAATGCAACATTTCTATGATATAATAAATGAAAGTGGTTTGAAAAATATTATAATAGAATAAAAAGGAGATATGATTAAATGGAATTTATAATTGATACTGTAAATTTAGATGAAATTAAAGAAGCGGTTGAATATATGCCAATTGCTGGAGTTACTAGTAATCCTTCAATCGTTAAAGCAACAAGTCCTAAAGATTTTTTTGAACATATGCGCCAGATCCGTGAAGTGATTGGAATGGAAAAAAGCTTACATATTCAAGTTGTTGCTACTACATGTGATGAAATTATTAAAGAAGCTAAACGGATCGTTAAAGAAATTGATGATCTGGTATATATTAAAGTACCGGTATCCTATGAAGGGATTAAAGCAATTAAAGAATTAAAAAATCGCGGAATGAATGTAACAGCTACTGCAGTATATGATTTAATGCAGGCTTATATGGCTTTGGCAGCTGGAGCTGATTATATTGCTCCATACGTTAATCGAATTGGTAATTTAGGAAGTGATCCTTTTGAATTGATTGCGGAATTATCAAATCGAATTGAAATGGATAATTATGAATGTAAAATTTTAGCAGCTTCATTTAAAGGGGTGCAACAAGTTCGTGATGCATTTAATCATGGTGCTCAAGCAGTTACAGCTCCTGTGGCAATTTTAAAACAGATTTTTAATAATCCTAATATTGAAAAAGCTGTTAATGATTTTAACCAAGACTGGTATTCAGTTTATGGTGAAGGTAAAGGAATCTGTGATTTATAATTTTGATCAGGCCTCATTAATATAAATGAGGCCTGATTTTTTTTGATATTAAGATAGCTTCCTGATTAGTTTTTTTCAGCCGATTTCGACTTCTTCACTATTTACAAATACCATTGAAGCACCATTATAAACAATTTTTTTAGCTACAAAGATTTGTGCATGTTGCAAGGCTTTGATTGGATCCATCTTCTGACTATAAAAATGAATGAAGCAAATGAAACATCACCAGCACCAATAGTATTAACGACTTTGGTAACTTTGGCTGGTGGTAAGAGAAATGTTTGATCGTTGCTATGAATATATAACATGGCTCCATAAGCTCCTAAACCAATAACACAAATTGAAAAAGAATATTTTTGTTTTAATTTTTCAATAAAACTTTCTGGGGTCCCTGGCAGTTGTTCGTTGCTTAAAAATAAAATGTTAGCAGCTCTAAAAAATCTTGATTATAAGTATCATCGATTTGATTTAAGACCTGGACATCAGTTGCAATCAACTTATTCATTGCTTGAGCAGCTTTTAATAATGATTGATTAAAATCAATGTTGCCGGTCACGACTAAGTCGGCTTTATCTAATATCGAATAATAATCTTTGTTTTTGAAGATTTTTTAAATCACTATAAATTTGGCGACGCCCATCTTTGTCATATAAAACAATGGAAATTGGTGTTTGAGCTAATTTATCAATAAAAACGACATCAAGTTGCTCGTATTCAATTTGCCAAACAAGTCGCATTCCTTCTTTGTCGTTACCATGATAAGTAAGCAATGTCGGTGCATTTCCTAAAACGGTCAGAGCTTTAGTTAAATTATAGCCGACCCCACCAACATGAGATTTAATTCCAAAGAATGGATAATCTACGGGATAATATTTAATTGGAAATTGTCGTATGACAACTGTTGTTTCAATATTAATTGAACCTGAGATTAAAATATTCATGATTATTCCTTTAAGTAATTTAAATAATTTTACCATACTGATAATTATTAATCTATTTAAATAATCTGGGTTAAGAATTCTTCTAGTAACTACTATGGAATATTAGATTCAATAATGATTATTTGACTACTTATATTTGAATTTTCAGAAAATCAATCAAAAATATTTAATAGCTAATTTAAAGCTTGTAATAAATCAGCTAAATTAGTTCCTAAAGATTGCATAGTCGCTAGACCTTGTTTATCCTGAGTAACTTCACCTGGTAATTGGCCATAGGCAATTGGAAAATAGGATCCTCCGACAATAAACATTTCTTGCAACAAGAAAAAGTGATTAATGTTATCAACGACATTTAAAGCACCACTTCTAAAGGCAACGCTTATCGCACAGCCAGCTTTATGCTTGAATAAGCAAAGCTTTCGATTCATATCTAAAACAACTGAAGCCCGTTCTAATAGTGCTTGAAGAGCAGCGGACATATTACCTGTATAAACCGGTGAAGCTAAAATAATTCCATCTGCAGTTTTCATCTTATCAAATATTTCATTAAAATCATCATTATCAAAAATACAATTGGGTTTTGATGGCAGTTAAAACAGGCCCGACAGGGATTGATTTTTTTATTGGCAAGTGGAATTAATTCTGTTTCAATTCCTGCTTGATTTAGCTGTTTAAATATTTCATTGATTAAGATCATCGTATTACCATTTAAACGACTACTTCCATTAATTGCAATAACTTTCATTACATTCTCCTCCATTTAGATTAGTTTTCTTGATTAAAATTATAATAGTAATTAGTAGTAATGCTAAATGGTTATTATTTATTACTAGTTATAGAAAAATAGAATATCTGTACAATATTTTTTAATGCCTTAAAGGTATTAATTGTATTTAATATAGATATTAGACATTTTCTATCGGTTAACATAAAATATAAGTGTCAAGAAAAGAGAATTAATAATTTAGAAAGGAATGTTAAGAAGATGGAAAAAAGAGAGTTAGGTGAAAGTGGTCTAGTTACTTCAAAAATGGGATTTGGATGCATGGGACTTAATTATCATCGGGGTCCAGCAAAAGATCGTAATGAAATGATTAAAGTAGTTCATGCAGCAATTGATGCGGGAATTACGATGTTTGATACAGCGGCTGTTTATGGTCCTTATACTAATGAAGAGTTAGTCGGTGATGCTTTAGTTGGTTATCGTGATCAAGTCCAAATTGCCACTAAAGGTGGTTTTAAAATTGATGGATTAGCTAATGAATTAGATAGCCGTCCTGAATCACTTCGTAAACAATTGGAAGGATCTTTGAAAAGATTAAAAACTGATTATATTGATTTATATTATATTCATCGAGTTGATCCTAATGTTCCAATTGAAGATGTAGCAATGGCCATGAAACAATTTAAAAAAGAAGGATTAATTAAACACTGGGGATTATCAGAAGCTGGAGTTGAAACAATTAAACGTGCTCATGCCGTGGAACCATTAGCGGCGGTTGAATATGAATATTCAATGTGGTGGCGTGAAATTGAAAAAGATGTTTTACCAGTTTTAGAAGAATTAGGAATTGGTTTAGTTGCTTATAGTCCTTTAGGAAGAGGTTTCTTAACTGGTAAACTGGATAAAAATATGAAATTTGGTGAAAATGATAATCGCGCCGATTTACCTAGATTTACTAAAGAAGCCATGGAAGCTAATCAGGTCGTTGTTGATTATATTAATGAATTAGCGACTAGTAAAAATGCAACAGCTGCCCAAATTGCTTTAGCTTGGGTTATGGCTCAAAAACCATGGATCGTTCCAATTCCTGGTACAACTAAAATCAGTCGAATTGCGGAAAACGTTAAAGCAACTGAAATTACTTTTACTGATGAAGAAATGGCTAATATTAATGGAGCTTTAAGTAAAATTGAAATTGTTGGTGATCGTTATCCAGAATCTGAAAAGAAAAGAACTGGTAATTAACAAGAGTGAGAATTTCGCTCTTTTTTTGTAACTTATTATATGCTTTTTAAGCATTATAAAGATTTATTATAGGCATTAGATATTTTAATTCTTTCTTTTTATAATATAGTTGTTAAGAAGGAGGAATCAAAATGTTATTTTCAAATCAATCGTTAAAAAAGCTTATCTGGCCATTAATTATTGAACAGATTTTAGTCATGATCGTAGGAATGGCGGATACAATGATGGTATCTTATGTAGGCGAAGCGGCTATATCTGGGGTTGGATTGGTTGATATGGTTAATAATTTAATCATTACTGTTTTATCAGCTGTAGCCACTGGGGGTGCCGTAGTAGTTTCCCAGTATATTGGTAGTCAGGATTTAAAAAAGGCCAAGTTAGCTTCAGGACAATTAATCACGGTAATGACTGTTATTTCAGTAGTTATTATGATTTTTTGCTTAGTGTTTTATCAAGGAATTTTAAGTTTATTTTTTGGTTCGATTGAAGCTGATGTTATGCAGGCGGCGATTACCTATTTTATCATTACAGCTTTGTCATTTCCGTTTTTAGGAGTTTACAATGCTTCATCGGCTTTGTTTAGATCAATTGAAAAGACTAAAGTGACAATGTATGTTTCATTATTGATGAATGCAATTAATATTGTCGGTAACTATATTGGGGTTTTTATCTTACATGCCGGAGTAGCTGGGGTGGCGGTACCAACTTTAGTTTCGCGGATTGTCGTTGCCATTATTATGCTAATCATGTCATTTGATCATAACCACAAAGTATATCTTACCTTTATGAATATTAAAACATTTAATCTGGTAATGATTAAAAAAATCTTACAGATAGCTATTCCTAATGGAATTGAAAATGGTTTATTTACTTTAGGTCGTGTTTTAGTTACTAGTATTGTAGCTTTATTTGGTACTAGTCAGATTGCGGCAAACAGTGTTGCAGGCAGTGTTGATCAAATCGCAGTGGTAGTTGTTAATGCGATTAATTTGGCCATTGTAACGATCGTCGGACAGTGTATCGGGGCTGGTGATGATAATCAGGCCAGCTATTATATTAAAAAGTTGATGAAGATTTCTTATGTGGTAACAGCCATAATTGGTGGTGTGGTTATTTTAGGATTACCATATATTTTAAATCTTTATACTCTTTCTAATGAGGCTAGAAATTTTACTTATATTCTAGTTATTATGCATAATGTTATGGCTTTTGCTTTACATCCAACTTCATTTGTTTTACCAAATGGTTTAAGAGCAGCTGGCGATGTTAAATATTCGATGTTTGTTGGAATTGGTTCAATGTTAATATTTCGTTTAGGAGCAGCATATTTATTTGGAATCGGTTTAAACCTGGGAATTATTGGGGTTTGGATTGCCATGGGATCTGATTGGTTATGTCGTTCGGTATTGTTTATGATTCGTTTTATTAGTGGTAAATGGAAAGAATTTAAAATTATTTAGAAGATATGCTTGTCAGGCATATAAGATGATAAAAAACAAGTATTAGACATATAAATAAATTCGGTTTAAGATAATAGTGTCAAAAGAAAAGATAATAGATACAAATATAAATTTTTAAGAAGGAAAGTGAAAATATGAAAATTGAAAATCAACGTTTTGATGAAGAAAGAGCATTATATGGTATTCATGATAGTGAAGTAGTTAATTGTGTTTTCGAAGGTCCTCAAGATGGAGAATCACCATTTAAAGAAACTCATGATATTACAGTTGATTCATGTTTCTTTGCATTAAGATATCCATTTTGGCATGTAAACCATGGCAAAATATTAAATACTGAAATGACAGATTTATGTCGAGCTGCTTTGTGGTATGATCATGATGTTACAATTGAAAATAGTAAGCTACATGGTATTAAAGCAGTAAGAGAATGTCACAATGTGACATTAACTAATTGTGATATTATTTCACCAGAATTTGGCTGGATGTCAGATCATTTAAAGTTAGAACATTGTAAATTAACTGGGGAATATCCATTTTTAAACAGTCATCAAATTGAATTGAATCATTTTGAATTAAGTGGTAAATATTCATTCCAATATGTTCATGATATGGTAATTAGAAATTCATATTTAGATACTAAGGATGCTTTCTGGCATAGTAAAAATGTTACAGTTTATGATAGTGTTGTTAAAGGTGAATATCTAGCTTGGTATAGTGAAAACCTAAAATTAGTTCGTTGCAAAATCATCGGTACCCAACCATTATGTTATGCCAAAGGATTAGTTTTAGAAGATTGTGAAATGATCGATACTGATTTAAGCTTTGAAAAAAGTGAAGTACGCGCTAAAGTTAAAGGAAATATTGTCAGTGTTAAAAATCCAGAATCTGGTTATATCTATGCTGATAGTATTGGTGAAATTATTCTTGATCAAGATACTGAATGTCAAATTCAAAGCTGCAACATGACACAATCAGATCAAGGATGTCAGAATTGTCTAGCTAGTAATTAAAAGTATTCAAAGATTCAAAATGTCACATTTTGAATCTTTTTGTTTAATTGGACATAATTGAATAATCAACTATTTAATGATAAAATTGATTAAATAAAATAATCAACAGTGGAGGTGTTTGTTAGTGGAAATAAGAGTTTTGAAATATTTTTTGGCAGTTGCCCGAGAGGGAAATATCACTAAAGCTGCTGAAATTTTACATATTACCCAGCCTACTTTAAGCCGTCAGTTAATGCAATTAGAAGATGAATTAGGGGCTGCTCTATTTATTCGTGGTAAACGAAAAATGGTATTAACTGATACCGGAATGTTATTAAAAAGACGGGCTGAAGAAATTGTAAGTTTATCAGAAAAAACTGAGTTAGAAATCAGTAATCAGGGTAATGATGTATCTGGTGAAATTGTTTTGGCTTGTGGTATTACGGAAGCCACTAATACGATGGGTAAATATATAAAGAAATTTAAAGAAATGTATCCAGATGTTACATTTAAAATTCGTAATGGTAATACTGATTTTATTGTTGAGGCCATCGATAATGGTTTAGTTGATATTGGTTTTGTAATTGAACCGGTTGATTTAGAAAAATTAAATTTTTTAAGAATGAATAAACTGGAGACCTGGGGAATTTTAATGAACAAAGATGCGCCATTAGCTAGTAAAGAATATATTACCGTAGATGACTTACTAACAATTCCGCTAATTAATACCGCTAGAGTTGAAACCCAAAATCAGTTAAAGAAATGGATTGGCAGTGATTATGAGCGCCTAAATTTTGCTGCGGTATCTGAATTATCGACGACAGCGGCAATCTTGGTAGAAAATGATATTGGGTATGCGATTATTATCGAAGGTTCTATTGAAAATGTGGTTGGATCTAATTTATGTTTTCGACCATTGTATCCGAAGATGACAACGACTTCATTAGTAGTATGGAAAAAGTATCAATCATTTGGCTTTACTATAACTAAATTTATTGATTTTATTTCTAAAGAAATAAAGGAAAAAAGATAGTAAATCATGCTTAAAACACATTAAATGCATTTAAAATGAGTATTAGACATATTGATAAGCTTCTTTTAAAATTAAGGTAAAGGAGATTTAATATGGATTGTTTTGGGTTAAAAGAGAGTTTTAAGATTGCTTTAAGTGATATTAAAAAGTTAGAAAAATTGGGTTTATTGGACGGTGTTACTTGCCAAAAAGGACAGTATCAATTTAATGATGAAGATATTAGAAAAATTGTGGAAATGATTTATTTTTTAGATATGGGGTTTGATGAAGATAGTTTAGTTGAATATTATCGTAATCAAAGTAATCAGGTAAATATTTTAATCAAAGTAAGAAATAATATGTTAAAGCAGCTTCATGAAAGTCAAAAGAAATTAGATAGTGTTGATTATTTGATCAATCATAAATAGGATGGTAAATAATTATTGTTTACCATTTTTTTACATATAAATCACTATTTTTTATATTTATGTGATAAAAAAGTAAAAAATTGTTCTTATTTTAGGAAGAATGGAAGCGCTTTAAATGATATAATTATCACCAAGGAGGATTGAAAGAGATGTACAAAAAATTCAAGAAATTTTTGATTAGTTCATTATGCCTGATGTTTGCATTAGGTGGTGTTAGTGCTATCTATGCAATCGAAGATGACTCTAAAGTACCGGAAATTGCCGAGTTTCAAGTCGGT
This sequence comes from uncultured Thomasclavelia sp., assembly GCF_944324745.1. Classification (GTDB taxonomy): domain Bacteria; phylum Bacillota_I; class Bacilli_A; order Erysipelotrichales; family Coprobacillaceae; genus Thomasclavelia. Next base: position 30,581 of record NZ_CALUXO010000086.1, read on the forward strand.
GATAATGCCTTTTTGGCTGATCTTCAAGACGATGGATATGCTGAATTAGGAAAGTATAAAGTTGAAAAGATCAAAGATAATATTTATCACTGGGATGAAGGAACGACAGCTCTTCCAGGTGGTGCTTATGATGATGAGGGTAATATGAACAACCCATCTTCAATGTATTTTATTGTTGAAGATAATGATGTAATTTTAGTGGATCTAGGTAATGGAGCTGCTAAAGACAGTGAAGATGAAGCAAATGCTAAAACAATTGTTGAATCGATGGTTGGTGATAAACCATTAACTATTTTAATTACTCATAATCATGGTGATCATACTGGTTTTGGTACTTCAACAGCCGTATTTGAAAATATTAATGTTGAAGAAGTTTATATCAGTGAACCAGATTATGATGGTGCTGTTACAGCTTTACAACAGTTTGTTGATAAAGGAATTGTTAAGACAGTTAATCATGGGGATACTGTAACTATTTACGGTAATCCATATCAATTTTATGTTGTTGGTGCTCATACTGAAGGTTCTTTGATGATCAAAGATACTACTCATGAAGCTTTATTTATTGGGGATACTTTTGGTAGTGGTTTTGTTTGGGCGTTATGGGCAACTAATAATGGTAACCCAATTGCTGCCTTAAATGAAGGATGTACATTAGCTCGTAATATCATGAATGAAATGCCTAATGCGGTTATTTTAGCTGGACATCGCTGGCAACAGTTTGATGAATCTAATGCTCAAAGACCAGAAGAAATGACAATTCAATATTTCAATGATATGGCACAAGTAATTACGGGATTATCTGATGGTACAACTATTCAATCACCATATGATGCCGTTGCTTGGGCTAGTGATGCAATTGAACTTTCAAGTAATGGTGCTAAAGCTAAAATTGATACTTTACCAGAATTTGTGGAAACATATCTGGAATCAATCAATACTATGGATGAAGCTTATATCTATAGTGCCAGCAATTTATTAAGCATTGAATCTAGTAATGCTACTGCTGCTGCAACATTTATTGTTTATCCCGATGGTTATATGAGTGATGAGGAAGCTGAAACTTATATTGTTGATTCAGGTATTAAAGAAGTTGTAGATCGTAGTGCTAGCAGTGTTTATGTAGCTAGACCAGAAAATGGACAAAGCTTTACTGCTGAAGATGTTGCTGGTTTTGAAGCAATCGTTAAAAAAATCAGTACATCATGCAATATTAAATTAATTGGTATTGGTGATGGGGCAACTTTTATTAACCAAAATCTGACTGGTTATATGAATTTTGTCGCTGGATTAGCTTTAATCAACCCAGAAGAGGGGGCTGATGTTAATGTTTCGGTTCCAACATATTTAGTTACTGATAACCAAAATATTGTTGATAAATATGTTAGTGCTAATAGCGCAAGTGAAGTAAGTGCTGGATATTATCAAAATCCTGAAAGTCATTATGAAATAGTAGTAGTCAATAATGATACATCTGTAAATGCTGTTACAGCTACTCAAGATGCATGGAATCAAGTATTAAATAAATTTGGTCGGATTGGAAATTATAGTGATGTTTATAAAGAAACAGCTACTTGGTATTCAAGACCATTAATTACTGGAAATACTGAAGTTGATCAAGCTAGAAAATATCAATATTTTGATTCAATCGATGCAATCGATAATATTAATCGTACTGTGGTAACACAAGATTTAGATAACGATGGTATTGATTCATTATGGTATGAATATATTCCAGAACAATCAGTTAATGCTGCACAAGGATCAGTTCCAGTAGTTGTTTTATTCCATGGAAATACAAACGATCCAAGAACTCAATATGATACATCTGGTTGGGCTCAAATTGCCAGCGAAGAAGGAATTATCTTAATTTGTCCAGAATGGCAAGGACATACATATCAAGGATATACTTATGATCCAATGACTGATGATTCTAATGAAACACCAGATTCTGATGTTATTACAATGTTAGAAATAATTGAAGAAAAATATCCACAAATCGATACATCAAGAATTTATGCATCTGGTTTATCAGCTGGAAGTAGAAATACGACAAATATCTGTTTATCAAACGCTGATGTCTTTGCAGCTGGTGCTGGTCATTCAGGTCCATTTGGAGCTAGTGATACAAATAAAGAAATGGTAGCCCAAAATAAAGATAAATATGATATGCCAATCATTTTCTTCACTGGTGATGGTGATGAATATTGTAAAGATGCTTTCGATACTACAGAAATAAATGCAGGTTTACAAGTAGCACAATTATATCAAGAATTAAATGATATGGATGTAACTCAAGCTGTCGACCCAGACTTTGCATATTTATATGGTGTTCCATGGACCACTCATTATACAATTGAAGCTAATGCTGAAAATATTGCAAAAATTGATGTTGGTGTAATTGAAAATGCTAAAGGTGTTGAAATTTCAATGGCACGTATCTATGGATGGGGACATTGGAATTATTATCCTGATGCTAAGTTGATGTGGGAATTCATGAGTAAATATGCTCGTGATTTAGAAACTGGAGAAACTATTCGTTTAGATTTACAAACTCCAGAAAATCCTGATGATTCACAAGATCCAAATACTCCAGTAACCGATCCAAGTGGTTCACAAGATCAAACTACTACCACAAATCCTGATGATTCTGGAAATGTGACTGCAGCTAAGCCATCTTCTAGTGCAGTACGTACTGGTGATGATATGTTAATTGCTCCATATATTACAGCAATTGCTTTGGCAGCTGGTGCTGTTGCTGTATTTACAGTAATTAAAAAGAAAAATAAAATTTCTTAATCTAGTTGAAAGGTAGATATTATTAATTTATCTACCTTTTCTTTTAATATCTGTTAATTATCAATAGTTATGTTTATTAAAAAAGAATTAATGTAATTCATATGCCATTGAATCCTTATTATTTATGATTTATAATACATATTTATAGAAATATTAATGATATTGGTACAGTTAGTAATTTTTGTATACAAGGAGAGCTAGAATGAGTATCTATAAATATGAAAAGATTCGTATTGATGAAGAATTACCAGTCCAAATTTATAAAATTCATTCCCAGGTTGTCAGTTATAATCAAAGTAAACATTGGCATGATCATTTAGAAATAGTTATTGGTATTGCCGGTTGTTTAAAAGTGCTCTTGAACGAGCAGGAAATGATGCTTTCTAATGATAAAGTGATAATAATTAATTCAAAAGAAATACATCAGTTTTGCCCGATTGATGATGGAACTGAATTTGAAGGTTATTGTCTGCATATTAATTATTCGTATATTAAGCAAAAATTTAATAATCAAGATATCTATTTTACCCATCCACAAGATCTACAAACAATTCATTTAATTAAAGAAACTATCTTAAAAATCGTCCATGAAAGTAGCAGCAAAGAAAAATATAGTTTTTTATTCATTGAAAGTCAAATATTAAAGCTTTTATATATATTAAGTCAAAGATTATTGAAAATTAATCATCTTTATATTAAGAGCGATAAAAATAAAGACCGCATTAATGATATGATAGATTATTTAGAAAGTCATTATAACGAAAAATTGTCAATTGAAGAAATAGCCAGCTCTTTTAAGATGTCTAAACGTTATTTTTCTAAATTATTTAAAGAAAATACTGGTATTTCACCTAAACAATATTTAGTAATGTATCGTTTGAAAAAAGTTGCCGGTCTATTAGAAAAGACGGATTATCCAATTGTAGATATTGCTTTTGAAAATGGATTTACTAGTCTTAGTTCTTTTTATAATTCTTTTAATAATTTTTATGGATTGACGCCAGCCCAGTATCGTAAAAAATATCAGCATATAAATATTTAATTTAGGATTGGGATATTTGTTAATAGTCGTGCAATTAATCCTAAATTTTAGAATATTTATTTAATAATGATTATTTTTTACGTTATATCGATGATTTTTTTAATTTATGAAAAAATTTCTTTTTATTTTTGATATTTATGTTAGAATAGGAACGTGTCCAAAGCCGAAGTGATTTTTTGATGATATAATAAGCAATTTTTTGTTTTTTATTCGTTTTTTGAATAAAAATTGTAAGTTATTTATTAAAAAATATAATTATGGGTTTTTTGAAAGCGTTATCATTTTTTAATGAAATGCTAGTTTAAATATGATATAATGATTCTATCTTAGAAAAGGGGGAGTGACACATGCTCGACGATTTTTTGATTCATATATTTCATAAAGGAAATACGCTAGAAGCGTACAAGATTTTTGGGGCTCATTTAGAAACAAATGACCATAAAAAAGGTGTCCGCTTCACCGTTTATGCACCTAATGCTAAAAGTGTGCAAGTCGTTGGTGATTTCAATAACTGGGATGGAAGTAATCATTATATGGAAAGATATACCGATGGTGGTATTTGGACGTTATTTATTCCTGGGGTAAAAGAAAAGGCATTGTATAAATATCGAATTGAAACCCAAAATTCAGCAACTGTTGATCGGGCTGATCCATATGCTTTTTATAGCGAATTAAGACCAGGAACAGCTTCACGGGTTTACAATATTGAAAATTTCCGTTGGTCAGATAAACGCTGGCTTAATGCTCGAACTAAGAATTTTGATAAGCCGATGAATATATATGAAGCCAATATTGGCTCTTGGAAGATGAAAAAAGATTTTACTGATGAAGAAGACGGAGAATTTTATACTTATGAGGAAATGATTGATTTACTAATACCGTATTTAGTAGAAAATCATTATACTCATCTAGAATTAATGCCTTTAACTGAGTTTCCATTTGATGGATCTTGGGGCTATCAAGCGACAGGATATTTTAGTGTAACTAGCCGGTATGGTGAACCAAAAGGATTGATGAAGTTCATTAATGCTTGTCATAAGGCCGGAATTGGTGTTATTATGGATTTTGTTCCTGCCCATTTTGTTAAAGATGGACATGGTTTATATCAATTTGATGGTGGTTTTGTTTATGACTACCCAGATATTAATCGTCGTTATACTGAATGGGATAGTGTTTATTTTGATGTTGGACGTGAGGAAGTGCGAAGCTTTTTAATGAGTAGCGTAGCCTTTTTTGCGGAATATTTCCACGTTGATGGAATACGGTTTGATGCCGTAAGTAATTTAATCTATTGGAAAGGTAATAAAGAAGCTGGATTAAATGACGGAGCAGTTGAATTTATGCGTCGTATGAATAACCATATGAAAGGTTATTATCCAGGAGTTATGTTAATTGCTGAAGATTCTAGTGATTTTAATGGTGTAACTAAGTCACCAGATGTTGGCGGTTTAGGTTTTGATTATAAATGGGATCTAGGCTGGATGAATGATACATTAAAATATATGAAACTTGATCCAGTTTATCGTCAAAGTGATCATAATTTAATGACGTTTTCAATGGCATATTTCTATAGCGAAAACTTTATTTTGCCATTTTCACATGATGAAGTAGTTCATAGTAAAGGGACAATTGTCGATAAAATTTGGGGGACTCATGAACAAAAATTTGCTCAATTGAAGACTCTCTATACTTATATGATGATTCACCCAGGTAAAAAACTTAACTTCATGGGTAATGAATTAGGTGAATATAAAGAATGGGATGAAAAAGTAGCACTAGGATGGAATATTTTAAAATATCCAATCCATGACTCTTTCCATCATTTCATGATTCGTTTAAATGAAATTTACAAAGACTATCCATGTATGTATGAACAAGATTATGGTATGGATGGTTTTGAATGGCTGGTAGTTGATGATCGGCAACAAAGTGTTTTTGCGATTGAACGTAAAGGACTTGATGGCAGCTCATTAATTGCAGTTATGAATTTTACCGGAAATAAACATGAGGGATATAAGATTCCAGTTAATAAACCGGGATCATACAAAGAAATAATTAATAGTGATACCGATATTTATACCGGAAGTAATTTCACTAATAAACGGGCTATTAGAGCTAAAAAGGGTCAAACATTAAATAAAGAATATTACATACCAGTAAATATTGCTCCTTTTGGCAGCATGATTTTCGAATATAGAGCACCTAAATCTAAATAAAACTGGTAACGAAGAGGAGATAATATGTTTAAAAACAAAGATGAATTTAAATTTGAGTTTTCACGTAGAATTATTGAATCATATGGTAGAACAGTTGAAGAAAGTCATATTACTGAACGCTTTTTAGTACTAGAAACAATGGTGCGTGACTACGCATCTGTAAACTGGGCTACAAGTAAAGCAATGATTCGTAATAATTGTCAAAAACAAATGCATTATTTTTCAATGGAATTTTTAATGGGGCGTCTTTTAGTTAACAATATGATGAACCTTGGTATCTATGAAATCGCTAAAGAAGGATTAGCTGAATATGGTATCAATATTCATGACTTAGAGGAATTAGAAAGTGATGCAGGACTTGGAAATGGTGGTCTAGGTCGTTTAGCAGCATGTTTCATGGATTCACTTGCTTCATTAAAATATCCAGGTCATGGACATACTATCCGTTATGAATACGGTTTATTTAAGCAAAAAATCGAAAATGGTTATCAAATTGAATTACCTGATCAATGGATGCAGGTAGGGTTTAACTGGGAAGTAAGAAAACCTAAACATCGAGTACCAGTAAAATTCTTTGGAAAAATTGTTTTCAATGAAGAAACAGGTAAATACGAACATGTTGATGCTGAAGAAGTATATGCGGTTCCTTATGATGTACCAATCGTTGGTAATGATACAGCAACTACTAATACTTTAAGATTATGGCAAGCTGAAGCTAGTGATAATATTCCAGCTAATCAGGATTTTAGACAATATATCCAAAATGTTCGTGATATTTGCCAAATGCTTTATCCTGATGATTCTACACCAGCTGGTAAAACATTACGTTTAAAACAAGAATATTTCTTTACATGTGCTGGTTTAGCTTCAATTGTTAAAGCACACTTGAGACAATATCCAAGTTTAAGTAATTTCCATGAAAAAGTAGTTATTCAATTAAATGATACTCATCCAGTTTTGGCAATTCCAGAATTAATGAGAATCTTAATTGATGAACATGATTTTGAATGGGAAGAAGCTTGGGATATTACAACTCAAACATTTGCTTATACAAATCATACAATTTTAGCTGAAGCAATGGAAACATGGCCAATTAGTCTAATGCAGTCATTATTACCAAGAATCTATCAGATCATTGAAGAAATTCATCGTCGTTTTATCGGATACGCTAAAATGGTTAGTGATCATGATGATGAATTAGTAAATCGAGTAATGATCTTACGTGATGGAACTGTTTATATGGCAAGACTTGCAATTGTTGGAAGCTTTAGTGTCAATGGGGTAGCTAGATTACATTCTGATATTTTAGCTCATCGTGAATTAAGAGATTTTGCTTTACTATATCCAAATAAATTCAACAATAAAACAAACGGGGTAACTCATCGTCGTTGGTTGGCATATTGTAACCCTGAATTATCATCATTAATCACTGAATATATCGGTGATGACTGGATCAAACATCCAGAAAAGTTAGAAGATTTAATGGATCATGTTGATGATGAAAATCTTCAAAAACGTTTCTTAGAAGTTAAGAAACAAAGAAAACAAATCTTAGCAGATTATATTAAAGAACATAATGGTATTGAAGTTGATGTTAATAGTATTTTCGATATTCAAGTAAAACGTCTTCATGCTTATAAACGTCAATTATTAAATGTATTACACATTATTGATTTATACTTTAGAATGAAAGATAATCCAGATTATCGAATTGAACCAAGAACATTTATCTTTGGTGCTAAAGCTGCAAGTGGTTATTATTTTGCTAAAAAGATCATTAAATTAATTAATAGTGTTGGGGATGTTGTTAATAACGATCCTGAAACAAATAAATATTTAAAAGTTGTTTTCTTAGAAAACTATGGAGTAACTTTAGCTGAAAAAATCATGCCAGCAGCTGATGTTTCAGAACAAATTTCTACAGCTGGTAAAGAAGCTAGTGGTACTGGTAATATGAAATTTATGATGAACGGTGCGATTACTGTTGGTACTTTAGATGGTGCTAATGTTGAAATTGCTGAACGTGTTGGTGAAGAAAACTGCGTTATCTTTGGTTTAAAAGATGAAGAAGTTAAACAATTACGTGACAGTGGTGAGTATCGTGCTTGGGATTATTACAATAATGATCCAAGATTAAAACGTGCTATTGATAGCTTGATGGATGGTACATTCATTGAAAATCGTGAAGAATTCAGAGTTATTTTTGAAGAATTGATGAATAAAAATGACGAATATTTTGTTTTAGCTGATTATGAATCATTCTGTGGAACACAAATTAGAATTCGGGAAATGTATCAAAATCCTAGCCGTTGGGCAAGAGCATGTTTAGTTAATATTGCTAAGAGTGGTTACTTCTCTTCAGATAGAACTATTCAACAATATGTAGATGATATCTGGCATCTAGAAAAATTAAAATTCTAAAACTTAGGATAAATCGCTTAGCGATTTATCCTTTTTTAGACAATCTTTTTAATGGAAATTATGTAAAATCTATCTAAATAATTATATTATTTTTGGTTAAATCTAGTTATTTAAATTATATTGATTAAAACCGAAAAATAACTAATTATCACCCGTGTATTTGATTGCCTTATTTGAAATGATAAGATATAATGAGTTCTAGGTTAAGGGGTGAATATCATGGAAAATAGTGCTGTAAGAATGATTGCGAAAATGGTTGCTGAAAATAAGATAGAGGTTTTATTAGTTCGACAATATTATGACGGGAATAGTGGCAAATTTTATTTACGCAATGTTCAAACAGGAAAGTTGGAAGAAATTGAAATTTCTGCCAAGTATGTTGAAGAAAAATATACGCATTATTTTTTTGATGATGTCAAAATTGATTTTTCACAAATATATCAAGTTGTTGATGCCTATGGATTAAGTGAGACTTTACAATATACTCAGCTGGTAAAAGATCCTGATTTTATGAAGGCTAATCATTATGATGGACATGATCTGGGTAGTACTTACTATCCTGATTATACATCTTTTAAAGTTTGGGCGCCAACAGCATTAGAGGTTAAAGTGCGAATTACTAAAAATCATGAGTCAGTTAGTTATAGCATGACTAGGACTGAACATGGTGTTTTTTGCTTGTATTTAGCTGGAGATTATGATAATTGTGAGTATGTATATTTAGTTAGACATCATGATAGTTTTATAAGTGCTTTGGATCCTTATGCATATAGTTCTTCAGCTAATGGTAGAAGCAGTATTATAATTGATTTAAATAAATGTCATGTTGATTTAAATCGCAAGTATTTACAACCATTAAATAATAAAACGGATGCTATTATTTATGAAGTTAGTGTTCGTGATTTTACTATGTATGAAAATTGTCGTAGTAAACATAAGGGTAAATTTGCTGGAATTAGTGAGACTGCTCTTTTAACTAAACATGGAAATAGTGCTGGTTTAGATTATTTAGTAGATTTAGGTATTACCCATTTACAATTATTACCAATTTTTGATTTTGCTACAGTTGATGAAAATAATCAGGAACTTTTATATAATTGGGGTTATGACCCTGCTCAATACAATGTTCCTGAAGGAAGTTATTGTACTGATCCTAATGATGGCTATAGTCGGGTTTTAGAATGTAAAAAAATGATTGCCAAGGTCCATCGTCAAGGCATTAGAGTAGTTATGGATGTAGTGTATAATCATATGTATGATGTTAATGCTAGTGCGTTTGAACGAATTGTCCCAGGATATTATTTTAGAAGAAATCCTGATGATACATTATCTAATGGTTCTTGGTGTGGAAATGATTTAGATAGCTGTAAATATATGGTTAGAAAGTATATTATTGATATGTCACGACGTTGGCAAAGTTTTTATGGTGTTGATGGATATCGATTTGATTTGATGGGTATCATTGATATTGATACAATCAATCAGGTTTATTCAATTTGTCATGCTTATGATGATTCATTTATGGTCTATGGTGAAGGCTGGAATATGCCAACTAATTTACCTGATGATCAAAAAGCAATGCAATTTAACCATTATATGATGCCACATATTAGTTTTTTCAATGATGAATTTCGTGATGTTATCAAGGGTGGCAGCAGTGATGGAGTTTTAGTTAATAAAGGTTTTGTAACGGGAAATCTTTATGAAACGGAACGGGCTCGTAATGTTTTGACCGCATGTAACCGCTATACTACTCCTGATCAGTCAATTAATTATGTTGAATGTCATGATAATGCTACGGTTTTTGATAAATTGTATATTTCTAATGTTGAAGAGGGATTGAATGGAATTTTAAATCGTCAGAAGAATTTGACAATTGTGACTTTGATTGCCCAAGGAGTTCCTTTTATCCATGCGGGGCAGGAGTTCTATCGGACTAAAGGTGGAATTGGAAATAGTTATAATTCGCCTGATAATATTAATTCAATTAATTGGGATTTTCGAGATATCTATAAAGAGGATGTTGAGGATATTAAAAAAATCATTCAGTTAAGAAAAGATAATAAATGTTTCCGTTATGCTACAACAGAAGAAATTGAAGCTAATGTTTGGGTTGAAAATATTGACTTTAAAATGTTAAAATATACTCTAAAACAAGATGAGGGGCCATATCGGCAATTTGTGATTTATATTAACCCATCTAGTTTTACTTTTGATTATAATGAAACTGATTATCAGTTACTTTATGGTAAGATTACCGATAATCAAATTGGAGCTAAAACAGTTGTTATTTTAGCTAGATAGGAGAGTTTAATTTGAAATTAATTGTAGGTTTAGGAAATCCTGGTAAAGAATATGACAAGACAAGGCATAATACGGGCTTTATGGTCATTGATAATTTGGCTAAAAAGCTTAATGTCAGTATTGATCAAAAAAAATTTAAAGCTTTATATGTTAAATGTAAATATCATGGTGAAGATGTTATTTTATTAAAGCCACAGACATTTATGAATTTATCAGGTGAAGCAGTTATTGCTGCGATGAATTTTTATAAAATTGATATTGATGATATATTAGTGATTTATGATGATTTAGATATGCCAGTAGGAAAGCTAAGATTACGTAAAAGTGGCAGTGCTGGCGGACATAATGGGATCAAAAATATCATTTCTCATTTATCATCGCAAGATTTTAAACGGATTCGGGTTGGAATCGATCGTCATCCTTATATGAAAGTTGTTGATTATGTTCTATCTAAATTTACCGAAGAAGAAGATGCAGCAATTAATGAAGGGATTGAAAAAGCAACAGCAGCGATTCTTGATTATCTTGATCATGATTTTGATTATGCGATGAATCATTATAATTAGGGGATATTATGAAGAAGATAGATGAAATATTACAGAATAACCTGGCTTTTAAGACCTTGCTTAAAGGTCAGGGTAATATCATCGTTAATGATGTTAACGATGAGGCACTACTTATAACTAGTGCCTTTTTACACTTACAAAAAAATATTATAGTAATCAAACCTAATCAATATGAAGCTAATTTGCTTTATCAGCAATTGCTTTTAATAAATGAACAAGATTGTTTATTTTTTCCAGTTGATGAATCATATCGAATTGAAACTTTAGCAGCCTCACCAGAAATATTAGGACAGCGTATCGATACGTTATATCAGTTAACCTTAGATAAGCCAAAGATCTTAATTACTCATGGTCAGGCTTTAGTGCGTTATCTACCAACTAAGCAGTTATTTAAAGATAATTGTATCGAAGTCAAAGTTGGGATGCGAATTAATATTTATGATCTTCAAAAGCAATTAATTAAAGCAGGATATCAAAGTGCCTTACGAGTAGATCAGCCATTTTATTTTTCTAAGCGTGGTGGTGTTATCGATGTTTATTCAATTCAATATGAAAATCCAATTCGAATTGAATTTTTTGATGATGAAATTGATAATATTCGTTTCTATGATCAAAATAGTCAACGAAAAATTGAAACAACAAATGAAGTTACGATTATACCAGCTAGTGATATTTTATATGAAGACAGTGAAGTTAGAGCGGTACTAAGCAAGATCAATGACTTAAGAGATTTGCAATATGAGGAACTTGATGAAATTTATCAAGATGATTATTTGAACAAAGTTTCCATTGATCAAGAGAATCTTCGTAATCATGGAACGGGTTTTGATTTATATAGCTATTATAATTTATTTAAAAATACGACTAATCTGTTAGATTATCTTGATGATCCATTAATTATTCAGGTAAATCGAAAGGAAATCGAAACAGCGTATAAAAATTACCTGGAAGAAAATTTCTATTATTATAAAGAATTGACGACTATTGGTAAGGCGGTTTCTGGATTACATTTATTCAGTGATTTATATCAAATACTAGATCGAAAAGCAGTATCTTTCAGTTCTTTTGAAACTAAAGATAGTGATATTGTCTTTAATGCACGACCAGTTTTATTAGATAATAATGATGAAAATCAGTTAATTAAGGAAATAAGAGATTATTTAAAAGTTTCTAAGGTAGTATTGGCATTAGATGATAAGCATCAGGTACAGTTAATGTGTGAAATGTTTGATCGTCATGAAATGGGATATACTTTAGTTGGAATAAAAGATGAGTTGTATCCTGGATTGAATATTGGAATTTATCGTCTTAATGCGGGAGTTGAATTATTAGATGAGAAAATTGTTATTATTAGTGCTAATGAGTTGTTTAAGACTCGTAATTTAAATAAACCTAAGTATTTTAAATATAAGAATGCTAAGGTTATTAAAGATTATCAGGAATTAAATATTGGTGATTATGTTGTTCATGATAATTATGGAATTGGACAGTATTTAGGAATTAAAACATTAGAGGTTCAAGGATTTCATAAAGATTATCTATATGTGGCTTATGCAAATAATGATACTTTATATATTCCAGTTGAACAATTTAAGCTGATTCGTAAATATTCCAGCAGTGAAGGAAAAGTACCAAAGATTAATCAGCTTGGAAGTTCTAACTGGCAAAAATCTAAAGCTAAAGCTCGAAATAAAGTTGATGGTATTGCTGATAAATTGATAGAAATCTATTCTGCTAGAATCAATCAGCCAGGTTTTGCTTTTCCACCAGATAACCAGATGCAAAAAGAATTTGAAGATGCTTTTGGTTATGAATTGACAGCTGATCAGGCTCGTTCAGTTGCTGAAATAAAAGCGGATATGGAAAAACCACAGCCAATGGATCGTCTGTTATGTGGTGATGTAGGATTTGGTAAAACTGAAGTTGCTTTACGCGCTGCTTTTAAAGCTATTTTAGCTAATAAACAAGTAGCTTTTTTATGCCCAACAACTATTTTATCAATGCAGCATTATAAAACAATGCAAGAAAGGTTTAAAGATTTTCCGGTAAAAGTAGCTTTATTAAATCGTTTTACGACAGCTAAAAATCGTAAACAGATTTTAGCAGACTTAAAAGAAGGGAAAATTGATTTATTAGTAGGAACTCATCGAATTTTATCTTCAGATGTTGTTTTTAAAGATATTGGATTATTATGTATTGACGAAGAACAACGTTTTGGAGTAAGACAAAAAGAAAAGATTAAAGAATATCGAAAAACGATTGATGTTTTAACCCTAACAGCCACCCCAATACCAAGAACATTACAGATGTCGTTGATGGGAATTCGGGGATTATCACAAATCGAAACGCCACCAAAAAACCGGCAGCCAATTCAAACCTATGTTGTTGGTAAAAATAGCTTATTGATTAAACAAATCATTGAGCGTGAATTAGCTAGAGATGGACAAGTCTTCTATTTGTATAATAATACTAGTCGAATTAATGAAGTAGCTTATAACATTTCACTAACCATCCCACAGGCTAAAGTAGCAGTAGGTCATGGTCAAATGGATAAAAATGAGTTAGAAGATGTAATGATGCGCTTTGTCAATAAAGAATTTAATGTACTAGTTTGTACGACAATTATTGAAACTGGAATTGATATTCCTAATGCCAATACGATAATTGTTGAAGATGCTGATCATTTTGGTTTAAGTCAATTATATCAAATCAAAGGTCGGGTTGGCCGTAGTAATCGAGGAGCTTATGCTTATTTACTTTATAATCCATCAAAAGTTTTAAATGAAGAAGCGACTAAACGACTTAAAGCCATTAAGGAATTCACTGAATTAGGTAGTGGTTATAAAATTGCCATGCGTGATCTAGCAATTCGTGGTGCTGGGGATATTTTAGGTGGCACCCAATCTGGTTTTATCGATTCTATTGGTTTTGAGATGTTTATGAAAATCTTAAAAGAAGCTGTTGATGAAAAAATGGGAAAAGAGATAGAAGAAACCAAAGAAATTAAAACTGTTAATGTTAAGGTTGATGGATATATTCCTCATGATTATGTTTCTAGTGATATTGAAAAATTAGAATTATATCAACGGTTAGATCAAACTAAGACTATTAGTGCTATTGATCATTTAAAATCAGAATTTATTGATTATTACGGTAAGTTACCTAAAGAAGTAGCTGTCTTGATTGAAAAAAGAAAATTAGATATTTTAGCTTCAACCACAATTGTTGATAAAATCGTTGAAGTTAAAGATCGGATGGAAGTTACTTTTACAAGTAAATATAGTAGTGAATTAAAAGGTGATCAGTTCTTTGAACTAGTTAATCGTTTATTTACCCGACCACAGTTTAAACAAAGTGGTGGTAAAATAACAATTAGTTTACCTAAATCTGATCAATGGTTAGAAAGAATAAATCAAATGATTACTACTCTTAGTAGCGAGGCTTAGACCTCGCTTTTTTTGTCTTTTAATACAATAAATATCACTTTTAAGTTTAATTATAGATTTAATAAATCACAAAAAAATTTAAAATTAGCTAAATTTAGATTGAAAAATGAAATATTATACTCTATAATGTTACAAGTAGTTATAAGATTTATTAATCAGATAATATTTTTAATGAAGTAATCATTGACTTGGGCATGTTACGGATTTGAAATGGTCATATATAACCTAGTAGAACTATGTCTTTTTGTAGTTCTACAGGGATTTTATTGTCTTAAAAAGAAAAATTAAAAATAAACAGTAATTTTTTGATCTTTTAAGCATTAGCTTAAAAGATTTTTTTATTTGGATATTAATATATGATTTGTAGCATCAGCCCAAATTTATAATTCAAATTGGATTAGATTAATGATTTTTCATATGTATGATTGATAAATTGAATTATGAAGGGGGATATTATGTGATTTTACAAGAAAAATATAATTCTTTTTATAATCATTATATAAAAAGATTTTTAGATGTCGTGATTTCATTATCAGGGTTAATTATTCTTTCACCGATTCTAATTATCATTGCTTTTATTCAACTAGTGGAAACTGGATTACCAATCTTTTATCGAACTGAACGTGATATCAATATCAAAACGTTGAATTTAAATTAATAGTGGAGAAAAAATATGTATTCTAGGGGAATAAAAAGAATTATTGATTTTATTTTATCACTTTGTGGTTTGATAATATTAAGCCCAGTATTTCTAATTTTATGTATCTGGATAAAATTAGATAGTAAAGGACCAATATTATTTAAACAAAAACGAGTGGGTAAACATAAAACATATTTTAATATCTATAAATTTAGAACGATGTATATTG
>NZ_CALUXO010000087.1 GCF_944324745.1 uncultured Thomasclavelia sp.
AATGAAAAACTATCCTAAGGTTATCTTTTTTGATAGAATCTTCTGTATTCAAATACAGGAGATTATTATGGAAAGAAATATTATAGGAGATTTATTAATTTTGAAACAAATGAATATTAAACCAAACTTTAGCGAACTTGCCAGAATCTACGATATGGATAGACATACAGTAGCTAAATACTGGCGTGAAGGAGGAATAAAAAAAGTGGAACGTAAACCTAGAAAAAGTATTCTGGATAAATATAGCGATGAAATCACTAGATTGTTTGAGAAGCCTGGTGTTCATAAACGTGCTGCATATGAGTATCTTCTAGACAGGTATGGTGAGGACAATATCGGAACTTACAATAATTTTAAATATTACACTTGGAAACGTGATATGAAGCCACAAAAAACTGTCAAGCCTCATGTCAGATATGAAACAAGGCCTGGCCAACAATTGCAGGTAGACTGGAAAGAAAATCTTAGAATGACGACCATTCATGGTGAAGTCATAGAATTCAATCTCATGACATCTACACTTGGCTATTCACGTGAACATATATTTGTCTATACCAAAGGAAAAACAACTGAAGACTTCCTTAGATGCATCATCGATACCTTATACAGGCTTGGAGGAACCCCTGAACATATACTTACTGACAATATGACAGCTGTAGTGAGCATTACTAATGGCTCTAAAAGAAAGCATCAGAAAATCAGAGCCTTTGAAAAGGATAGCGGCATGAAGATAAGGCTATGCAAAACAAGAAGTCCACAGACAAAAGGAAAAGATGAATCAGCCAACAGATTCATTTCCTGGCTGAATGCATATGATGGCGAGATTGAAAATGAAGAAGAACTTATCCATCTTATTGAAAAGATCAATAGACGAGTCAATAACACCATCAATCAGACAACGAATATGCCGCCGCATGTTCTCTTTGAAAAAGAAAAGGAATATCTCAGACCCTTACCAAACAAAGTGATGCTTGATAGCTATGTAGATAATGTCATTACGCAGATAGTGCCACCAACACTACTGGTTACCTACAATGGATCTGGATATTCCGTTCCTACAAAGTTTATCAACAAAAGAGTCAAGCTAGTACCAATTGAAAATAAACTTTATGTATATTTTAACACAGAACTTGTGACAGTACATCAAATAAACAAAAATAAATTCAACTACAAACACGATCATTATCAGGAGGCACTGCATCATACAATCTGCAACAAGGATATAGATATCGATGCAATTGCAGAAGAAAATTTAAAACTGCTTGAAAGGATAGGTAAATAAGGATGGCAACAAACTATAACAGGCTCATGAACAATCTGGAAACATTGAAGCTCGATCGCATAAGAGAATATTTAGATACATATATAAGCATGGTAAATGAAGGAAAGAAGGATATGGTGGAAGCACTATATGAACTGACTAATTTTGAAATGGAACTTAGGAATGAACGAGCGATGAACGCATGCGTGAAGGTGGCCAATTTCCCATATATAAAAACATTTGAGGATTTTGATTTTTCATATCAGCCTTCGATCAGCAAGGAGCAGATACTTGATTTTAGAAATCTCAGATTTATGGAAAAAACAGAAAATATTCTTCTCATTGGAACCCCAGGTGTAGGAAAAACACATCTGGCGACATCAATTGGAATAGAAGCAGCAAAAAACAGAAACAGTACATATTTCATAAACTGCAATGATCTCATCCTACAGCTAAAAAGAGCCCATCTAGAAAACAGACTAGAAACACGATTGAAATTCTTTGCAAAATATAAGCTACTTATCATAGATGAGGTAGGGTTTCTTCCGCTGGATAGCGAATCATCGAATCTTCTTTTTCAATTGATAACAAAAAGGTATGAGAAACATTCAACAATCATAACAACCAACAAATCACTGTCACGATGGGGAGAGGTTTTTGGTGATAATGTATTAGCGAATGCAATCTTAGACAGACTTATTCATCATTCACACATCATAAATATCACAGGAAGGTCATATCGAACAAAGGATAAGATATCCATGATTGAAGATGATGATCATAACAACCAGAACTGGTGAAAATTAAACTAACACTTTTGGTAAATTTTATATTGACATTAACAGTATCTTACCATCTTAAAATTTTTTTCAGGGCAGTGCATCAATACCTTGTTAAGAAAACTATAAACAGATTCTCTGACATCGACACGTTTGTTATCTTCATGACGATGATAAAACAAATGGAGCATTTTCTTGTATTAAATAGTAATTTTTTCTCTCAAATATTTTGAAAAATAGTGCATTTATTAATTTTAATTGTGAATTTTAAGTTATACACATAAGTTTTATATTCAAAAGCACAAAAATTTGATATATTCATTTTGTTGTGAGAAAGGGGGATAATTTAAAATGGGGAAAAAAATGATATGGATAGAATAAATATACCAAGTAGATAATAAGAAAAAATATGGGGTAGAGTTATAGTGAGGAGAAATGTTAATAACATTTGAGTAGGAAAATGGATAATGAAGCAAAGATAGTTATTTTGACTGAAGATTTAGAGTTTAAACATAATTTAGTTAATCAAATAAGTAAAGATGAACAATGTTTATTGAAAGCTGATTTTAAAAGCGGATGTGATTGTGTTAATTATTTATCAAAAAATAGTTGTAATGTATTAATTGTTGATTTGATCTTAATGGAAATTGACGGTATTGGGGTTATTAATAAGATTAATCAAGTTAATAGTGGCGCCTATCAGTATCTTATTTGTACAAGTGATTTTGCAAGTAGTATGATGTTTGAACAGTTAGAAAAACTAGATGTTGATTATTATATTAAAAAGCCATTAAGCTACGATTATTTGATAAAGGTTATTCATAAACTAATTGAGTCAGATTATCCAAATGAAAATAGACAATTAATAAAAACAGAAATAGAAGATAAAATACATGATTTATTGACTAAAATAGGCATACCGCGGCATTTAAAGGGTTGTTATTATTTGCAAACAGGTATTAATTTAGTGATGGAGGATATAAATATATTAAGTGAAATTACTAAAGAACTATATCCAACAATTGCTAGAATCCATGGCACAACAGCCTCGAGAGTAGAACAGGCAATTCGCCATGCAATCAAAAACACCTGGGAAAATGGGAATAAAGATATCTTAGAACATATTTTTGGGTATCGTTATAAACATCGGCCCTGTAATTCAGAATTTATTTCTACAATTGTTGATAAATTATTAACCGAAAAAAAGAATCATTGAGAATAATTCTCATGATTCTTTTAGATAAATATTTATAAGTAACTATGACGACTAGCAGCTTTGGTTTGATGTTCTAATCGTAATTTATCAGCAATCATAGCAATAAACTCAGAGTTAGTAGGTTTAGATTTAGTAGCACTAACTGTATAACCAAAGATATCATCAATAGCATCAGTATTTCCACGATTCCATGCTACTTCAATTGCATGGCGAATAGCTCTTTCAACACGTGAAGCAGTTGTACTATATTGGCGTGCAATATCAGGATATAAAACTTTTGTAACTTGACCTAATAGTTCAATATTATAATAAGTTGATAGAATTGCAGTTCTTAAATACATATATCCTTTAATATGAGCTGGAATACCAACTTCATGCAGGATATCCGTAATTTCATTTTCTAATTTAATCTTTTGATATTTTTCGGATTCATCTTGAGACATCATTTTTATGTCTTCTAAAGTTATTTTCATAATAGAATTTAATGTTGCAGTAAAATAATTTAAATCAAATGGTTGTTTAAAACAATAGCTGACATTTAACTTTTCTAATGATTCACATATTAATGGATTAGTAAAACTAGTAATACATACGACTTTATTATAAGCACGATTATTTATTTCCTTTAACTTATTCAATACACCAATGCCATCAATATTACTTAACATTAAGTCGATAATTAAAAGATCACAACTATTATTAGATAAATAATTTAAACATGCTGTAGCATTATCACTAGTACCAATAACCGTAAAATTATTAGTGGCGATTAAGCTCTCTTTAATATTATTCAATAAATCCTTGTTTTCTTCTAAAATGTATACGGTATACTTTTTTACGTCTGTCATCTCTATATTCCCCTTTCGTTTTAGTGACAAAATTTATTATATTTATACAGTTTTAAAGTGAAAAGGGATTATAAAAAGATAATTTTTAATTTAGAAAACTCGCAAATATCCTTTAAAGATACAAGAAAGTTTTCGCGCAAATTCGTGTTAAAATCACGAATTTTTATAGATAAACACGAATGATGTCAAACATGAAATTTATGCTAATTTAAAGATTAAAACATTCAAATTATCAAGATAGATATAATTAATCTGATATTGACCAGAGGCAAAGTTATCAAATAAATCAAACATCTCTTGTTGATCAATTAAGCTAGATTTTGCTTTTTGATAACAATCATCACTGAATTTGAATTCCATCCATTGAATATTGGTATTTTGATATTTTCTGACCATTGAAGATAAATTTGATAAATCATAAGTATTATTATAATAACCATCATGATTAAAATAACAGTATGTGTTAGTTTTAGTAGTTTCATATTTATCAGTTGGTTGATAAAGTTTAAGCATATCATTAGAATCAAACATAAAATATGAATACATTGTGAAGCTGTTATTATCATCAACATAATCACCCCAGGTAGCATCAATATAGTAATAATCATCTTCCAAGACAACCAAATTCCAGGCATGATATTCAGTATTTTCAGTAGTTTGTACTAATGGTTTACCAACGATATATGCTGTATTAATATTTAGACCATCACACAAGTATTGAATCGCTTTAACATAACCACTACAAACAGTATTTCCATAAATTAAAGCACTAGTAACTTGCTGATTGTCTTTAGCTCCTTCTACATAAGTACTTTTTTCAATAACAAAGTTATAAACAGCCTTGAGTTTATCGTAGTCAGATAAACTACTATCTAATGAATTAATAAAATCATTACGAACAGTTTCTAATTGATTGGTTAAATCAGTAACTTCATTTTCAGTATATGAATACTTAGGAAGATAGTAGTAATGACTGACCTGGTTTTGAATTTCATAATAATTTAAATAAAAAATTTCAGGATGATCATAAAGAACATAATCATTTATTTTTGAAACAGTATCGTAATCAGCAGTATTAATCTCTGTTTTATTATCATAATTAGTTAGGCAATTATAAATTTCAGTATATAATTCTTTTTCATCATCATCTAATGATTGGTAATAATAAGAGTAATTAGTTTCTTGATATAGTTCAATTGTTTTTTGTTCATTAGCTGGCTGCAAATTTGAATCATCGTTTTGAAAAAACGAACATCCAGTTAATAGAATTAGTGATAAAAAAGTGATAATTATTTTTTTCATAAACAAAACCTGCTTTCTTTATAAATATTAATAATTATAGCATGATAATGAATTTTAGTGTTTATATTCTTAATATTTGCGGATATTTTATGTTGTCAAGAAAGAAAATCTTACATTTTTCTTATTTTTTTATTTAATTTGGACATAAATTTGTATTATAAAAAAGAATATGATATTATTTAACGGTAAAAAGTACATAAATGTACTAAAATAGGAGGCCTGCATGAAGACAAGTAATAAATTTATAAAATTCATAACTTCGAAATATTTAATTTTGGCAGTACAGTTAATCGCGACCGCAGTATTTACATATTTAGTATATGGAACAAATATGGTTCCAAATAGATATATAATTGGAGGCTGTGCTGGATTATGTTTATTAATTATTATCTTCTTCTTTATTATGAGAAGTGGACAAAAGAAAATTAACGAAGGTCAGCGAAGTAAAAGATCAATTATTACTAAAGTAATAAGTTTATTAATGAGTATTTTATTAATGGTGGCTTCTAGCTTTGTTGTTAGAGGTAATAGTTTCTTTGACAATGTTACAGAAGCAACAACTCAAAATTATTTGGTTTCTGTAATTACAATGAAGGATAGTAAAGCCAATAAATTAAGTGATTTAAATGGTGCTAAATTTGGAGTATCTTATCAATATGATACAACAACGATAACTAAGGCAATTGCCGATATCGAAAATGAAATCGGTGAACAAGATGATATTACAAGATATGATGATTATACTGGATTAGCTGATGCTTTATATAATGGTGAAGTTGATGCAATTGTGGTTGGTCAAGAATATAAGCCAATGTTAGAAGCTAATCATGAAAGTTTTGATGATGATACTAAGATCATTAAATCTTATGAATATGAATCTAAATTATCAGTAACAACTAAACAAACAAACGTAACTGAAAATACCTTCACGGTATATGTAACTGGTATTGATACTTACGGTTCAGTTAATACTGTTGCTCGTAGCGATGTTAACTTAATTGTTTCTGTCAATCCAATTGAAAAACAAATTTTGATGACAAGTATCCCACGTGATTGTGAAATTGAACTTCATCGAAATGGTGAAATGGATAAATTAACGCATACTGGTATTTATGGTACTAGTGAAACAATTAGTACAATCGAAGATTTCTTAGATGTCCAAATCAATTATTTCGCTAGAACTAATTTTAGTGGTATCACTAATATTATCGATGCATTAGGTGGAGTTACAGTTGATTCAGATTATGCTTTTACAACATTACATGGTAATTATGAAATTGTAAAAGGTGAAAATGAAATGGATGGCGATAAGGCATTATGTTTTGTTAGAGAGCGTTATTCTTTACCAAATGGTGATTTCGACCGTGGTAAGAATCAACAAAAACTATTAAAAGCTATGCTTGATAAAGCTATGTCAGCTAGAATTATTACAAACTTTGATAATATCTTAAGTGCTATCGAAGGATGTTTTGAAACAGATATGTCTAGTGATGAAATTAGATCATTAATCAATATGCAATTAGATGATATGGCTGAATGGGAAGTTTATGATATTCAAGTTGCAGGTGAAGGATATCAAACTGATGAAACTTATTCAATGAGTGGCCAAAAGGTTTACGTCATGAAGCCTTATAAAAAACAACTAAGCATGATTAAAGATGTAATCGATAAAATCGAAGCTGGGGAAAGAATCAGCAATGATGATATTGAAGAAATAAATGATTACCAAGGTTAGAGCTTACTTGTAAGCTCTAATTTTTTTCCAACAATTACAGCTATATTATGACATGACAATATGTTATTATATAAGATACAATGAGGTGAAAAAATGAAGTCAAGAAGAAAAAAGAAGGGAATATTTTCAAAGCTTTTATCAAAGGGTGTCATTTTAACACTCCAATTAATTGCTTCTATTGTATTCTTGGGATATATATACATTTTAAAGATGTTGCCGCTTAGATATTATCTTATTTTAGTGGTCATCGTTATTTTCTTATTTTTAGGGGAAGTTATCTGGATAACAGCAGGTGCTCGTAAAAAAAGAAGAACAGGGAAAAGATTTAAAATATTTATTAGTAAACTAACAAGTATTGTTCTTTCTGTATTTATGATTACGGTCAGTGTTTTTGCTTCTAGAGGAAATGATTTTTTAAATAACATTACTAATGCCTTTACCCAAACCAGAGTAATTGCAGTTTATGTAATGAAAGATAGTGAAATTGAAAATGTTGATGATTTAAAAGATAAATCGATTGGTGTCGATTATAATACTAGCAATGCCAGTATTAAAGAAACGCTTAATAAATTATATGATGAATTAGGGTCGCACTTAGATGAAACAAATTATGACAATTATACTTCGCTAGCAGATGCATTATATAATAATGATGTCGATTGTATTATTGCTGATCAATCATTTTTAAGCAATCTAGAAACAAATCATGAAAGTTTTAGTGATGAAACTAAAGTTATTTATCAATATGAAATAACTGAAAATATTAACTCTGTTACTACTAAAACTAATGTTACTAAAAAGCCATTTATTGTTTATTTGACCGGTATTGATACTTATGGATCAGTTAGTAGTATTTCCAGAGCTGATGTTAATTTATTAGTTTGTGTAAATCCAATTGAAAAACAAATATTAATGGTAAGTATTCCTCGTGATACTCAGGTTAATTTACATATGAATGGGCAAATGGATAAAATTACTCATTCGGCTATGTATGGTATCAATGAAACTATACAGACCTTGGAAGATTTCTTAGATTTAGAAGTTAACTATTATGCTAAAACTAATTTTAGTGGTATTACAAATATTATCGATGCTTTAGGTGGCGTTACTGTTAATTCAGATTATGCTTTTACTACATTACATGGTAATTACCAAATCGTTAAAGGTAAAAATGAAATGGACGGTGATAAGGCATTATGTTTCGTTAGAGAACGTTATGCTTTACCAAACGGAGATTTTGATCGTGGTAAGAATCAACAGAAATTATTAAAAGCCATTTTAGATAAAGCAATGTCATCAACTATTATCACTAATTACAATAATATTCTTTCAGCAATTGAAGGAACCTTTGAAACTGATATGGCAAGTGATGATATTAGAGCTTTGATTAATATGCAACTAGATGACATGGCCAGCTGGGAGATGTTTAATGTTCAGGTAACTGGAGATCCTGAGTACACATATAAGACATATTCTCAAAAAGGTCAAAGAACTTATGTAACTATTCCTGATGAAGATAAGTTGGAAGATATTAAAGCTGTCATTAATAAAATTGAAAGTGGTCAAGTAATAACAGATGATGATGTTTCAGGACTTGAATAAGCGAAAGTTTTAGCTTTCGCTTTTTTTCATTTGAAAAGAAATATAGAAATTTATGGAATATAAATATAATGACAGGTAGTATTTTGATAATTCATATAATATAATTTAAGAAAGAAAACTACCTGAATATATAAAGGTGGTGATAAAGTGACACTAGTTAATAAATATGCAGCTGAAATTAATCGCTTAGTATTATTTGATGATCAGTTTGCAATGGTTGTTTTTGATGATAAAAAATGTATCGAAAAAATCCTGCAGATAATCTTAGACCAAGAAAATATCAATATTAATGAATATCAGCTGCAAAAAAATCTAAAAAATCTGCAGGGAAGAAGTATCATCATGGATATCTTTGCAACGAATTCAAAGAACAGCTATAATTTAGAAATCGAACAAAAGAAAATAAGAGCTGCTTTAAAAAGAGCCAGATTTCATAGCAGTTTAATCGATGCCTATATTTCAAATCCTGGTGATGAATTTACTAAATTACATAATATTGTAGTTATATTTATCTGTAAAGAAGATGTCTTTAAAAAAGGCTTGCCGATATATCATGTTAGTGAAATAATCTATGAAACTAATGAGATAGTAGACAGTGGGATAATTAAGATCTATGTCAATGGGCAATATGAAGATACCAGCAGTGATATTGGGAAACTGATTCATGATTTTAAGGAAACAAATCCTGAAAAGATGTATTTTAAAGAGCTAGCTAAACGAGTAAGATATTTAAAAGAAGAAAGTGAGGGAATAGAAAAGATGTGTGGTGTATTTGAAGAATTTGGAAAGAAACGTGAATTGCAAGGTGAGAAAATGGGGCGAAAAATGGAAAAGATTAATACTTTGCTGCAATTGATGAATAAGAAATATTTTGGTTATGATAATACCTGGATAGAAAAGTGTAATAGTGAACAGTTAAAACGAGGATTAGATTTAATATTAGATGAATTAAGTTATAATGAATTTAAACGGAAAATATTTGAGTAGTAATATTAAATATGGTTTAATAAAAAGTTGTTTTTAACAACTTTTTTATATACCGTTTTATTTAAAATAAGATTAAAATTCTTTACTTGATAAGGAAATTTAAGTTTATGAAAAGGTTAATAAAATTGTAATATATATTACATAATTTAGTAGAAAAAAGTAATAAAATATTAATTAGATTATTAGTTTTATAGCAATAAATGGGATTTTTTTGTTAATTATGAGAATTAATTGAAACATAATTTTTTTGTGCTATAATTGATTAGAATTATTGTTTAGTTTCGTAAGGGGAGATAGTATTTGAAAGATAAATTAATTAATATTTTAGCTAAATTAAAGCCAAGTGAATTAAAAATAAAAAATCACATGAAAATTATTATTGGATTAATAGCGGCGATAGTATTACTTTTAATCTTTGTAAATGTTTACTATAGTAATCGCTGGTATCCTAATACAGTAATAAACGGCGTTGATGTTTCTAATATGACATATCTAGAAAGTGAAGATGCTTTTGCTGATCAATTAGAAGATTATTCACTAGATGTAGTTGGAAAAGATGGATTATCGGTTAATGTTAACGGTAATGAAATAGAGTTATCAGCCCAGTATACAGATATTCTTAAACAAGATTTTGATGATCATAAAAGTCAAAGAAGTATTTTTGGTTTTTTGGGAAATCATGATCATGACTTAAGCTTTGATGTAACTTATAATCAAGATACATTAAATAACATTGTAAATAACTCAGCTTTAGTTACTGGTACTGAAGGGAATCCTATTGTTGCTTCGACTAATGCTTATATTACATATGATGAAGATACTAAAAGTGGTAAAATCGTCGAGGCTACAGTTGGAAATCAAATTAATTTAGAACAGTTAAATACATTAATCAATCAATCAATAAGTCAAATTGCTGTCAGATTAGATTTAAGTGATCATAATGAAGCTTATCAACAACCAACAGCAAATTTAGATGATGATAAATTGCAAGAAATGTTGGCAACCTATAACAACTATCTTTTAAATTGGGTAAGTTGGGATATGGGTGAAGATACTGTTGAAACCATGACACCTGAAGATATTAAAGATTGGTTGAGTACTAACGATGCAGGTGAAGTCGTTCTTGATCAAGATGCGATGGAAGAATGGGTTGAAGCATTTTGTTTAAAATATCGAACAGTTGGAAAAGAACGTAATTTTACGACTCATTCAGGTAATGTAATCCAGATTTCTGGTGGGGATTATGGTTGGCGAATTGATTATGATAAAGCAGTTGAACAAGCTTATAATGCGATAACAGAAGAAACTGATAGTTCATTAATCAATGCTTATATTGATAATCCTAGTGATAAAAATCAGAAAGCATTAACTACGACATTAAAACCTGAGTATTCAAATGAAGGTTATAAAAAAGATTATAAAAATTTTGAAAACGATTGGGACACTCAAAATTATAGTGAAATCGATTTAACGGAACAAAGAGTCTATGTTTATAAAAATGGTGAATTAGCTTATAGCTGTATTTGTGTAAGTGGTTTGCCAACAGCTGATAATAGCCGAATTACTAGAACTGGTGTCTGGTATATTAAAGAAAAGAAGCCAGAAAAAGTTTTAGTCGGTGAAGATTATGAAACACCGGTTAAATATTGGATTCGAATTATGTGGACTGGTACTGGATATCATGCGTTAGATCGTAGTGATTGGGGTAGATGGACTCCAGATCTATATAAAACTCGGGGATCACATGGTTGTTTGAATTTACAAGAAAGTGATGCCGCTCAATTATATCAATTAATAAGTATTGGTGATCCAGTATTTATTCATTATTAATTTGATAGTTTTATCTTATGGCAGTAACGAATTTTGTTACTGCTTTTTTTATGAGTATTTTAGAGATAAAAATCATTAAATATTAGAATAGGTGCTATGGGGGTTGTTTAAAAAATTGTTTATAAATAAAGATTTAAATTAAGGAAATGTTGGTAATAGTTTTAAAAAGACAAAATAAAAACCAGAAATCATTATACTGATTTCTGGTTAACTATGTCTTATTTTACTTTTCCAGCGTACATTTTTTCAAAATAATTTTGATATTCACCAGATAAGATGTTTTGCCACCATTCTTTGTTATCTAGATACCATTG
Source organism: uncultured Thomasclavelia sp. (assembly GCF_944324745.1). GTDB lineage: Bacteria > Bacillota_I > Bacilli_A > Erysipelotrichales > Coprobacillaceae > Thomasclavelia. Next base: position 11,875 of record NZ_CALUXO010000087.1, read on the forward strand.
AATAGTTTGTTGAATTCCGGTATCAAAGTTATATTTTGGTTTCCATCCAAGTTCTGTTTCTAGTTTTGTTGGATCAATAGCATAACGACGGTCATGTCCTTTACGATCTTCAACAAATTTAATTAATGATTCTGGTTTATTTAAAGCTTTTAAAATTGTTTTAACAACTTCTAAGTTAGTTCTTTCATTATGTCCACCAACGTTATAAACTTCACCAACACGACCTTTTCTAATAATTAAGTCGATAGCAACACAGTGATCATAAACGTGTAACCAGTCACGAACATTATCTCCTTTACCATAAACTGGTAATTCTTCATCAGCTAATGCTCTTGAAATCATTAGAGGAATTAGCTTTTCTGGGAAATGATATGGACCATAGTTGTTAGAACATCTAGAAATAGTTACTGGTAAACCATAAGTACGATGATAAGCTAATACAAATAAATCAGCTGATGCTTTTGAAGAACTATATGGACTAGATGTATGTAATGGTGTTGTTTCCGTAAAGAATAGATCTGGACGATCTAATGGTAAATCACCATAAACTTCATCAGTAGATACTTGATGATATCTTTTTACTCCAAATTCTTTAGATGCATCTAATAATGTTGTTGTTCCCATTACATTTGTTTTAACAAAGATTTCTGGATCAGTAATACTTCTATCAACATGTGATTCAGCTGCAAAGTTTACAACTACATCAAATTTTTCTTTTTCAAATAAATCAAAGATGAATTTACGATCAGCAATATCCCCTTTTACAAATTTATAGTTTGGTTTTCCTTCTACAGGTTTACATGTCTCTAAATTTCCAGCATATGTTAATAAATCTAAATTAACAATCATATCTTCTGGATATTTATTAACCATATAATGAACAAAGTTTCCACCAATAAATCCGGCACCGCCAGTTACTAAAATTTTCATTTATTTATCTCCTTCATATACAAATTGATTATTTGATTCTTCAAGGGTAGGACCAGTCATATCTTTTTCACTTAATACTGGTTCAATTCCGTCTAATAATTTACCCCAGTCAACATTACAAGTAGGATCATCATAACGCATACCACCTTCAGATTCTTTGTTGTATACATTATCTACTTTATATCTAAATTCAACATTTTCTGTCAAAGTTAAAAATCCGTGAGCAAATCCTTGAGGAATAAAGAATTGACGATGATTTTCTTCGCTTAATTCTACTGATACCCATTGACCATAAGTAGGGCTACCTTTACGAATATCTACAGCGACATCAATTACTTTTCCTTTAGTACAAGAAACTAATTTAGATTGAGCATAAGGCGGATTTTGCCAATGTAAACCTCTTAAAGTTCCCTTTTGAGCGCTAAATGACATGTTGTCTTGAACAAAGTCAACAGTAACTCCTAATTTTTCATATTTAGGTTTAGAATATGTTTCAGTAAAATATCCTCGATGATCTCCAAAAACATCTGTTTCGATAATTAAAACACCAGGTATTTTAGTTTCAATTGCTTTCATATAACCACTCCTTTTATTGATCAATAAATTTACCGTCTAATACATCTTTTAAGTATTTACCATATTGGTTTTTCTTATATAACTCATAAGATGAATTTAACTGTTCTTTAGAAATCCAGCCATTATTATAAGCAATTTCTTCAAGACATGCAATCTTACGATTTTGATGTGTTTCTACAGTTTTAACAAAGTTAGTCGCATCAACTAAACTTTCGTGAGTTCCGGTATCTAACCAAGTGAAACCTTGTCCTAATAAAGTAACATCAAGATTTCCGTTTTCCAAATAAATTTTATTAAGATCGGTAATTTCTAATTCACCACGAGCACTTGGTTTAATACTTTTTGCGTATTCAACTACTTTATTATCATAGAAATATAAACCAGTTACGGCATAGTTTGATTTAGGATGAGCTGGTTTTTCTTCTAATGAAACAGCATGTCCATTTTCATCAAATTCAACAACCCCAAATCTTTCAGGATCATCAACATAATATCCAAATACAGTTGCACCACTTTCTTTATTGGCTGCTTGTCTTAAACGTTTTGTTAAACCATGACCATGGAAAATATTATCACCTAAGATCATGGCACAAGCATCACCATCAATGAATTCTTCACCTAAAATAAAGGCTTGAGCTAATCCATCTGGAGAAGGTTGCACCTTATATTGTAGCGAAATACCAAATTGACTACCATCACCTAATAACTCTTCAAATCTTGGAGTATCATCAGGTGTTGAGATAATTAAAATATCTTTGATTCCAGCGTCCATTAAAATACTTAATGGATAATAAATCATTGGTTTGTCATAAATTGGTAATAATTGTTTACTTGTTACTTGAGTAAGAGGATATAATCTAGTTCCTGATCCTCCTGCTAATACGATACCTTTCATATAAAGCCTCCTTATATACATGTTTATATTAAACCCTTACGTAACGTTATGGTCAAGAAAATATTGATATTTTCTTATATTATTGGCATTTTAGCTGAAATATAACTCAATTATCAGGCTGTTTTATTTTTCTTACGATATTGATTTGGTGATATCTTGGTTTTAGCTTTAAAATGTTTAATAAAATAGCTGGAGCTGTTAAAACCACACTGATAAGCAATTTCAGTGATAGTATTGTCAGTAGTTAATAGCAGCTTAGTAGCTTGTAACAAGCGATAGTTGATGATGTATTCAAAAATAGTACAGCCCATTGCCTGTTTAAATTCTTTACAACAGTGACTTTTAGACAGATTGACTATTTTGGCAATTTCTTCAAGACTAATATTTTCAAAGTAATGACAGTTAATATAATTAATAATATTTTTAATTAATTGATTATTATTAATCAATGGCTGATAAGATAATGTTGAAAAATAAAAAGTATATAAATGATTCCAGATTTGTTGTAATGATATTAAGATTGTTAGTTGATTAGAAGCATCTTTTATATATTCAAAATATATTTGTTTTAATAGAATAATAATTTCTTTTTGCCAGTTAATTTCTTGTTTAAAAGTACAGTATTGGATGGCAGAATTTTCGACATATGGTTCGACATATTTATTATTGATAATACTACCAGAAAAACTAGAAATCAGTTTAGAATCAAAATCAAAACAAATATAGCTACTATCAATATCTTGGTAATTTTTTATTTGATGCAATTGTTTGGAATTGATAAAAAGTCCTTCATCTTTGGTTAAGACTATCGTTTCCTGGTTGATATGAAATTCAACTTGGCCAGCAGTGACTAAACAAAATTGTAATTCTTGATGCCAGTGCCAATCAATAAACCCCAAAATATTTTTATTAATTCGAGTAGTGTAGATGGCTAAGGGGAAATCAAGGGTTCCATGTTGAGTAGTTTCTTTTTTGTCGTGATCAAAATTTATATTATAGATTTGCATAGAGACCTCCATCAAAAAAAGAATATAGTTATATAATTTAGTTATATTATGATATTTTTAGTATAGTAAAGTCAATATAATATTATTTAGGGAGAGGGGGATAAAATTGAATTATAGTTTTTATGAAAATAAAAGAGCTAGTTTTGATAATCCTGATAATTTAAGTACTGACTTTGATGAAGTGATAAATTATCATCAAGCAATGTCTCAATACCAAGTTACACCACTATATTCATGGACAGATTTTGCCAAATATTACCAAATAAAAGCAATGTATATTAAAGATGAAGCCTATCGTTTTAATTTAAATGCCTTTAAAGGTCTAGGTGTCAGTTATGCACTAAGAAATTTAAAGGAAAAAAATCCGGTTTTAGTAGCTTGTACTGATGGTAATCATGGAAAGGCGTTAGCTTGGATGGGAATGATCAATCATTATCAAGTAATTATATTTATGCCTGAAGGTAGTGAAGTCAGACGAGTTAAAGCAATCGAAAAATACGGTGCAAAAGTTTATGTAACTAAGATGAATTACGATGATACAGTTAGATATGCAGATGATTTTGCCAAAAAACATCATTATCATTTAATCCAGGATACTATTATTGGGGATAATACTAAAATTGTAAAAGATATCATGTTAGGTTATATAACTTTAATTAGTGAAGCTTTAAGTCAAATGGAAGAAAAACCGACACATGTTTTTATTCAAGCTGGAGTTGGTTCATTAGCCGGTGGTATAATCTGGTATTTAGCTAACCAGAATTTTGACATTCCGTATATTGGAGTTATCGAGGCTGATTGTTGTCCTTGTATTTATGAATCAATTAAAAATAACCAAAATTGTTCCATTAAAGGAAATCCCCAAACAATAATGGCTGGATTGAATTGTGGTGAGGCTAATTCGATAGCTTTAAAATTAATCGGGGCTTATGCGACCTGGTTAATTAAATGCCAAGATCAAATAACGATTCAAGGAATGAATCGGGCTAAAAATCCTATTGGCAATGATCAAAAATTTTCTGCTGGTGAATCAGGAGCGGTTGGTTTAGGATTAGCTGAAAGAATTTTAAAAGAAAATAGGGAGATATTTAAAATTGATCATAATTCAGTGATTTTAGTAATAAATAGTGAAGGAGAGTTACAAGATGAAAAATGAATTATTAAATTTTGTCAGTAAGGCAATACAAATACCAAGTTATTCTGATCAAGAAGAAAAAATGGCCCATTTTATTTATGATGAGATGGTAAAACTGGGTTATGATGATGTGATGATTGATACAACTGGAAATGTTATTGGAAAAATGGGAAATGGAGCTAAAATTATCCAATTTGACAGTCATATGGATACAGTTGAAGTAAATGATGGTGATTTATGGCAAGAACCTCCATTTTCAGGAAAAATCGTTAATGGTGTTTTATGGGGAAGAGGTAGCGTTGATATGAAATCAGCTTTAGGTGCCAGTATATACGCTGTCAAACTTGCTAAAGATAAGGGATACTTAAAAGATAAAACAGTTTATGTTACAGCTACGGTTTGTGAAGAATATTGCGATGGGGTTAATTTACAGCATTTGTATCAAGAGCTAAATATCAGACCAGATTATTGTATCATTTGTGAACCAAGTAACAATATCATTACTTTAGGACATAAAGGAAAGGCGCAAATTAGAATTACGACTCATGGTGTCTCTGCTCATGGTAGTGCTCCCGAAAAGGGGAAAAATGCTATTTATGAAATGGCCGAAATAATTGAGCGGGTTGAAAAATTAAATAATCAGTTAAATCAAACAGGTAGTCAGCATGGAACAATTGTTTTATCGAATATTTCATCAATAAGTGCCTCATTAAATGCGGTACCAAGTGAATGTTCTATTTATTTAGATCGGCGTTTGGCGTTAAATGAAAGCTTAAAACAAGTTGCTACAGAAATGGAACAATTAATTGCTGAAAAAGATGCTTCATGGGAAGTTGGTAAATTATCACATACTAGCTGGAAAGGGGAAAAACTGGAATATATCCCAATGCATGAGCCATGGATAATTGAAAAAGATCATCCCCTAACAAAAGCTTTGTCTAAAGCTTATACTAACGTATATCACCATGAACCAGAAAAATTTGATTTTTGGGATTTTGGAACTAATGCCATTACTCCTGTATCAATGAATATTCCTACTATCGGTTTTGGACCAGGTGACTATAAATTGGCCCACATGCAAAATGAACATATTGAAATCACCCAGATTGAAGAAGCTTGTTTAGTATATAGCGAATTAATTAAAGAATTATAATAAAAACATCCTGTTTAAACAGGATGTTATTTTTTTTAGTTAACATAGCTGATAATTTCCATATTCTTTAATAGTGATTTATTTGGTTGTGCCATGTTATTTTTCTGTTATCATTGTTTTATAAATTCCATTAGTTGCCATCAAAACAATTCCCTCAACAGCATTAATGACCATACTTTTAACAGCTTTATCAGTATAAAAAGCCATATGCTGTGTCATGACGACATTTGGAAACTGTCTTAAATAATGGATTCCTCGATTATTTAAAATATCATTGCGATGATCGATATGAATCAAACCTTCTTCAGTTTCCACTGTATCCAGTCCTAGACCGCCAATTTTACGATTTTCAATGGCATCAATCAAATCATCGATTTTCATCAATTCACCACGGGCACAATTAATTAAAATTACTCCATCTTTCATTTTAGCAATTGAGTCTTTATTTATTAGATGATAAGTCGAATCAAGTAATGGGACATGTAAAGAAATAACATCACATTTTTGATAAATTGTTTCTAAATCACAATACGTTGCATATTTAGTAACTTCAGGATTAGTATAATTGTCATAAGCTAGGATCTTACAACCAAATCCTGATAACTTTTTAATAACTGTGGCCCCAATTCTTCCGGTTCCAATAATTCCAATTGTCAAATCATCCATCTCACGTCCACATAAACCAGTCAATGAATAATCATAAACTTGACCGCGCCATAATGCTGGTTTGTAATTACGAATTACTAGCAAGATCAACATTATTGTATAGTCAGCAACTCCGGTTGGTGGATAATTGGCATTACAAACTTTAATGCCTAATTGATTAGCCGTTTTAATATCAATATGATTATAACCGATAGTTCTCGTGGCAATATATTTGATGTTATGTTGTTGCAGCTTTAATAACATTTCCTGATCTAATTGGCTTTGACCAAGAATAGTGATGGCATCATAATCACTAACTAAGTTTAATGTTTGTTTAGTTAGTAATTCATTAGTTAAAGTTATTTTTAAATTAAGTTGTTTTTCTAATTGTTTAAAATAGGCTACTTCGTCGTCGCGAACTTCAAATGCGTATATTTTCATAAAAACTCCTTTCTATTTACTGCAAATAAACAAGCCAGAATCTTTGGTAATTTTAATACCATTATTTTTGGCAATTATATTTTCAATATACTGTTTAAATTCTTTCATTTGATTAGCAAGAATATCATTTTGATTACCGTGACAACTTAAAATATAGTCAATTAATGGTTGGGATTTTGTGATTAATAATGAGTCATCATATTTTTTTAATTCAATAAAACTAAAATATTTCTTTAAAATATCATAACCATTTTCCAAACCAAAATAATCAGGTAACGGTTCATCTGATAAACTAATTCTTTCATCAAATTCCTTAGCAATAATACTAATTTCTTGCATATGTTTTTTACTGTAGGTCGTACAATAAAAAGTCCCTTGATTTTTTAATACTCGAGTAATTTCTTTTAAACCAGAATCAATATCTTTTAAATAAAACAAAACATGATTAGCAATAATGGTATCAAAGTAATTATTTTTAAATGGAATATTTTGACAATCAATAACTAAATAATTATATTCATTACCTAATTTACTTTTAGCTTCTTCAACCATTCCCTCGGAAGCATCAGAAAGAAAGATCTCTCGATTTCTTAAATTATAATGATTATTTTCCCATAGTTTACCATTACCACAACCAATTTCTAATAATCGATATACTGTTGAAAAATCAATTTGCTCAAAGAGCCAGGGAAACCATCCTTGATGATTGGTTGAATATAAATCATGTAGTTTTATTCTTGCAGATAAATTTTTAGCATTCATATAATGATTAACAATGTTTTCATCAATTGATGATAATTTTATTAACTCAATTATTTTATCCCAGGCAATATTATTTTTAGAAATTAGACGTTCTGTAGCTTTTAGTGATTCTTTTAAGTTATTTAGATGTTTAATTTTTTGATCAATTAAAGTAGTTTGCATTTGAATAGATTTTAAAAAACTATCTTGATCATCATCTTGAATCAAAGGATAAATTTCTTCTAAAGAAAAACCAAGTTCTTTAAGACAAAGAATTCTTTGAAGGGTGATTAGATCTTGATTACAGTAGCGTCGATAACCGTTATCTAATATTTTGGTTGGTTTTAAAAGACCAATTTTATCATAATATCTAATTGTTCTGATGGTAACACCTGCCATTTTGGCAAATTCACCAGTTGAATATAATTTTTCCATAGTTTTATTATAAGGGATATGTTTGGTTTTAAAAAGTTTATTTTTTAAGAAAATATAAGGATTTTCTAAAGAATTTCTTAAATAAAATTGTATTAAAATCGATACTTTTGTATAATTAAATAAATATAACATATTAAAAATTTAGTAGGTAAGGTGGGGAAAATGGAAAAAATCAAAGAACTTGGTTTCAAAATTTATGATCGCATTAATAATCGGATGCTTGATTATCGCTACAAAGTAAATAAAAATGCTGGTATTTGTTTTTCTTACTATTTGATAATGTCAATAATCCCAATTTGTTCACTCGTTGCTTTCTTTGCTTCATTATTGCATGTTGATTTGTCAGTAATTGAAGAAGTACTCCAAAATTATCTTACGCCAGAATTTGCATCTATAGTCGTTAATTACTTAAATTCGAGTCATATTAGTTTGTCTTCAATTGTAGTTTTGGGAATGTCACTATATGTGGTAAGTCGGGGAATCAATCAGCTTTATGGTATTTCCAAAAACTTATTTCCTGCAGCTCATGAAAGAAATGTAATCGTTGAACAGATATTGATGCTTATTAAAACGATTGCAGTATTTGTATTATTGTTGCTTATAATATCATTATTAACAATTTTACCAATTGTTAGTTACTTTGTCGATTTAAGTGGGATATTTTTACTAGGGGATTTATATTTATTTATTGTATTTTTTGTGATTTTGTTTTTATTATATAAAATAATTCCCGATGCTCATGTTCATGTTTTTGATATTGTCAAAGGGGCAACAGTAGCTAGTATTTTGATGATGATTTTATTAGCCTGTTTACAGTTTTACTTTGGAATTGCTGATTATACATCAGTTTATGGGCCATTAGCTTCGATTGTCGTTGTCATGATTTCTTGTTCATTAGTGGCAGAGTTGATATTTATTGGGATGTATGTAATGTTTGAGGCTCATATGAAACGATTAATTAAAGAAATGAAAAAAGAATATGAAAAAAAATATGAAACAGTGACAGAAACGAATATTAAATATTAAAGATGATAAAATGGTAGTAATTAAGGTTATTACCATTTTTATTGTATTAAAAATAAATATCATTTAGAATAACAAGTATAAAAATAATAGAAAGAGTGAAATAATGAAAGATGTAAAAAATATAGTTGGAATATTATTAGGAAATACGATTTATGCTTTAGGGGTAGTAATGTTTATTTTGCCAAATAATTTAATAACTGGTGGTACTACTGGGATGGCATTATTAATTAATGCTACTACAGGATTTTCAATTACTATTTTTGTTTATTTGTTTAATATTATTATGTTTATATTGGGATGGAAAATTTTAGGTAAGAAGTTTGCTTTAACAACGCTGATTAGTTCCTTTTATTATCCATTTATTTTAGGAATACTTCAAGGTTTTTTCAATAATGAAAAAATGAGTAATGATACGTTATTATGTGTCATATTAGCTGGGTTAATGATTGGAGCGGCAATTGGAATTGTGATACGTTGTGGGGCCAGTACAGGTGGTATGGACATCCCACCATTAGTACTAAATAAAAAATTAGGAATACCTGTTTCTGTAAGTATGTATGGTTTTGATTTTGTCATTCTTTTAGGACAAATGATTATTAGAGATCGTGAAATGGTGTTCTATGGAATTTTACTGGTTCTCATTTACACGGTTGTTTTAGATAAAGTGTTAGTAATCGGTAAGGCGCAGATGCAAGTAAAAATTGTCAGCGCTAAATATAATGAAATCAATGATACCATTATTAATGTTTTAGATAGAGGAACAACATTAATTCATAGTGAAACGGGATTTAAACATAACCCATATCCAGTAGTATTAACTGTTGTTAATAATCGGGAATTAACGCAATTAAATAATTATGTATATGATATTGATCCTGATGCTTTTATGATAATAAATCGAGTTAATGAAGTACGTGGAAAAGGATTTTCAAGTGCCAAAAAACATGAAGTTAAAGAATCTTAATTATATGGTTTTATTTAAAATAGCGTAGAAGGGAATAGTGAACTATTCCTTTTTTAGTAACAAAAAATACAAAATAATAGTGTATTTAGATATTTTGTAGAATAAATATTTTTAATGATAAAGGTGAAAATAGTTATATCAGATAATTAAAAGAAAATGAGAATAAATAATAGGATTTATAATAAAAAATAGAACTGGAAGATTAAAATCGCAGATAGAAATAATAGAGCTATTTTATTAAAAAATGATAGAAATTATTTTAGAATAATCACAAACCATAGTAATTACATGTATGTATATGTTACAATTACTTTAAGGAGGTGAAGATATGAGAAAAAAGAAACTGATTATTTCAATTTTAGTATTAATACTTCTTAGTCCATATACTACCATAAATGCGATTGATAATGAAGAAAAAATACAATCGGAAGAAATAACCCAAGAAGAAGTAAATACCAATGGTGAAGAAAATATTGATAATGAAGAAAATGATAATTTACAGACCGATAATAATACAGTTTCAAATGAAGAACAGAAAGAAGCTGATTCAAATGAGATAACAGAAAATTCTCAAAATGAAGAATCAATTGATTCAAAAACAGAACAAGAAGAAAATGAAAACAATATACCTGTAATTAATTATCGTGTGCATGTTGAAGATTATGGATGGGAAGAATCTTGGCTTTCAAATGGAACAACTAGTGGTACTACTGGAGAGTCTAAACGACTTGAAGCAATTCAAATAAATTTAGATAATTCTAATTATACTGGAAACATCCAATATAAAGCTCATATTCAAGATATTGGATGGGAAAGGGATTGGATTTCAAACGGTGAAATAAGCGGAACTACTGGTAAATCAAAACGACTCGAAGCAATCCAGATTCGTTTAACTGATGAATTAGTAGAAAAATTTGATGTATATTATCGAGTTCATAGTCAAGATTATGGTTGGTTAGATTGGGCCAAAAATGGTGAAAAAGCAGGTACTCAAGGTTATTCATTACGTTTGGAAGCAATTCAAATTGTAATTACAAATAAAGGTGAGGTTCCTGGAAGTACGGCAAACCCATTTATTAAAAAGAACTTAAAGTATCAATCACATGTTGAAAATTATGGATGGATGAATTGGGTTAGTGATGATACTATTAGTGGAACAACTGGTCAAGCCTTAAGAACCGAAGCTGTTTCTATAAGTTTGGTAGATCCTGAATATAGTGGATCAATTAAATATCGCGGACATGTTCAAAATATTGGATGGCAGAATTGGGTTAGCGATGGAGCGGTGGCTGGAACAACTGGCAAAAAACTGCGTTTAGAAGCAATTCAGATAGAATTGACAGGTCAAATGGCAGAAAATTATGATATTTATTATCGTTGCCATGTAGCTAATTTTGGTTGGCTAGATTGGGCAAGTAATGGTCAATCTGCAGGAAGTGCAGGATGGAATCACGCTATTGAAGCAATAGAAATTAAGTTAGTAAAAAAAGGGGAAGGAATTTCACAAGCTACCAAAAATCACTTTATTTCTAATGATTGGCAGGCTACTCAGTTAGAAGAGTCAACAATAGTTGAAATGAACATTGAGGCGTTACAACAACTAAAAGATTTAAATCTTGTAGATAAAGTTCAGTATGTAGCGAAAATGAATTATGGTTCTAAAGTTACTCGTGAAATTGGGATTGAAAAAGATATAGATTCAATTTTAACAGGGGACAATCAAATTGATTTAACTAATTACGGAAAATTTAATTTGACAGTTAATTATATTAAAAATGGTAATGTAATTAATACAAGTAGTAAAACAGTTGGAATTGGAGCTAGTGAATACAATTTGGCTCCATTGAGTGCGACATTCCCAGTTGTATATTTTTCATTATCAATTTGGGATATTAATACTAATGAAAATGGCAATATTCCGACAATTGTAATGTTAGATCGTCCATCGGCTTATGATTGGGATAATTTACCTACAAATGTTTATGCTATGCCATATTTAACGGAATCAGAAATTAGCTATACAAGTGATTTTACAGCTTTTAAACAATATGTAAAAGATTTATATGAAATTACACCAACAGCAAAGTTTAATTTATATATTAATGATATAACTTGTAGTTATATACATGATGTAATTTATTCTAATAAAATTCCTGAGGGACAATATACCATAACAATGTTATCAGATGGTTCTGCAACATATAGTATTATTAATGATACCTATGATGTTGATAATCCTGAAGAAAAACATCAAAAATTAATTGAAACTTGGAATAATGCTAAAGAATATGCATACAAAAATGGAAAGAAAGCTAGTGGATGGGATTGGCATAGTCATTGGGATTGTATGTATGCAGTGCTAAGCTGTGAACCAGGAACGCAATGGTGGGTATCGCGTAATAATCTATTTACTAGTGGAGACAGCAATGCTTTTGCAGATAAAATCAAAAATGATGTAACCATAGTAAACGTCAATACTCTATTGCAAAATTTACAGTCTAAAGGTGATGCAACTGTAAAAGAATTTAAAGATTTATATAATTTTAATGATGGCTATTTTAATAGTGCTGAACAGCAAGGCAAAAAAGCAATGATGATTCTAGGCACATATGTTTATAATGAGCAAAATTTTGATGATTATGCTAGATTGACTCAGCTGTATTATGGTGACGAATATATGTACTACTATAAAGGTCATCCTAATACACCAACTGGATTATATCCTGAAAAACAGGTACAGCTAAATGAATTAGAAATTGAGGATGTCGATTCATCAATTGCTGCTGAATTAATCTTATTCTTTAATCCAGAGATTAGTATGTCTGGTTATGGCACTAGTACTTTTAATTCAGCTTCAAGTGAAATGGCGTGTGGATTATATAACATGAATAAAGAAACTGCACTATCAGAAACACAATCAGTAGATTATACGGGTATTGATTGGTTTGCATCATCAATAAATGAAAACACTAAAAAAGAAATAAGAGACTTATGTGAATCAGATGATCGAAGTTATTTGGTAGAATTCTCTGATCAAATATTAGGTAATGAAGAATATGATATTGCAATTTATAATGCTAATAAGGGAACACTTAAATATTATAAATTAAGTGATAATGGTTATACATTAGTTAGAACTCAAACAAATAATACATTACTATCATATCGTTCTCATGTGTCTGATTATGGATGGTTATCTACCGTTAAAAATGGACAAATTTCAGGAACAGTAGGTGAGTCTAAGGCTTTAGAAGCCTTCACAGTAAATCTAGGAAGTTTAGAGGGAAATGGTAGTATTGAATATCGTAGTCATGTTGCTGGCGATGGTTGGCAAAATTGGGTTAATGAAGGTAAAGTTTCAGGAACAGAAGGCAAATCGAAAGCAATTGAAGCAATATCTATTAGATTAACAGGAGAACTGGCTGATAAATATGATATTTATTATCGTGTGCATAGTCAGGATTATGGCTGGTTAGATTGGGCTAAAAATGGGCAAGACGCTGGTACTACAGGACTTTCAAAAAGAGCAGAAGCAATTGAAATACAAATTGTTGAAAAAGGTGATAAAGCACCAGGAAGTACTGACAAATCAATAATAAATAAATAATTTTAAAAAAAGAGGACATAGTGAATTGAATTTTATTATTGAAACTCAATAATGAAATTATTTCAAGATGTTCTCCTTTTTGTATGAAAAAATGTAAGGAACAATTAATGATTTTAAGGGAAAATAAGGTAATAAATCTCAACTATAAGATAATTAATAGTGATGTAATTACAGATAACAATTTAAGATTAGCTAAAAATTATAAAATAGAATTTAATATTGATATTATAAATGTAAATTATTTACTGTAAAAAACAAACTTGTTATTTTAATGTGATTTTTTGGCAAAGTATGTGTATATTATGTTTACTTTTAATGAATTTAAGGTATATAATTATCGTTGATGGGAGGAGAAACATTGAAAGTAAGATTAAAAAGAATATTAGCATTTGGACTTGTTTTTATGATGGTGTTTAGTAATCAAGTATATGCTTTAGAAGATGATGTTACAGATGAAAAAATAGAACAATATTCCTATACTGTCAGTGATGACCCAAATTTTGTAGATGGAACAATGTCGAATCCAGATGGTTATGAAAATTCTGGTGTAGAAATTGATACCGATGGGAATACAGATGTAATTCATCAATCTAAAGCTAGAGGTTCAGGATACGATTTAACATGGACAACTGAAAATGGCGTAAAAGTAATGTATGATGGGGATGGAAAGCGATTCGGTTATGGTGAATGTAAAAAAGTTATCGACGTATCATCACATAATGGTGGCATTAATTGGACAGCAGTAAAAAATGATGGCGTTGATGGAGCGATTTTAAGAATTACTTCATTTGCTGGAGGATCAATGCATGAGGATGATTATTTTGCATCAAATCTTGCAGGTTGTCGCCAAAATAATATACCATTTGGAGTATACATGTATAGTTATGCCGATAATACAACTGATGCATCTAATGAAGCTAATTATGTAGTAAGTTTATTACAGAAGTACAACGTTCGTCCTTCAGAAATGGGATATTCCGTTTATTATGATTTAGAATCAAATAATAGTAATAAGAATAATTCCCTTGCTACAAATATTGCTATTGTACAGACATTTGTTAATATCTTGTCATCAAATGGATATCCTGTAAATGTTTATAGTTATAAAAGCTATTTAGAGGAAAAATTGAACAGCCCAGAGATTTATAAATATGTTTCTTGGGTTGCCCAGTATGGAATGAGATTATCATTTGTAAATAATTATTATACAGGTAATTATGGATGGCAATATCGTTCAAATGGATCTGTAGCCGGTGTAAATGGAGAAGTTGATGTTAGTTGCTTTTCTAATTTTTATGGTTACGATACTGAAAATCATGTAGGCGCACCTTTAGGTAGGGATACAACAACACCATACCTTGAATATCGAGCAAATAGTGAGAAAGTAGGGTGGCTACCATATTTTATTGAACCTAATACAGCAGGGACAACTGGTAGAAGTTTTCCACTTTATCAATTGCAAATTAAATTGAACAATGTTTTAAATTCTGCACATTTATCTGGTACGATTAAAAATACTGCCGGTACTATAGAATATCAAAATATAGAAAATTCTACAGTACTAGGAACGCAAGATAAGGCGATGAGGCAAGTTAAGTTTAGTTTAGATAATGTACCTGGTTATCATTTAGAATATCGAGTTCATAGTGCTGATATAGGATGGCAAGATTGGGTTGTAGAAGGAAATTATGCTGGAAATTCTAGCAAAGATATTCAAGCAATTGATTTTAGGCTAGTTGCTGATGATAGTGAGGTAGTTAAATATCCACAAATTTATTATCGAGGACATATAGCAGATACCGGATGGTTAGAATACGTACCTGATTCTCAAACAGCTGGACAGCCAGGTTCAGGAGTAGCACTCCAGGCTTTAAATATTGGCTTTGATAACCCTGAAGAAGATTATAGTTTAAGCGGTAGTGTTTATGTTGAAGGATTAGGTTGGCAAGATTATAGCACTATTAATTCAAACACAACATTTGGAACAACAGGACAAGCTAGGACTATAAAAGGAATTAAATTAAATTTGGAAGATATGCCAGGTTATTCAATGCAATATCGAGTTTATATAACAGGACAAGGGTGGCAATCTTGGATGTCAGAGAACGAAATAGCTGGTAATACTACTAATAATATTGAAGCTGTTCAAATAAAAATGAATTATGACAATTCGAAGATAGAAAAAATTGTCTTAGATAAAACAGATATAACTATGGATGTCGATACAAACGATAAAATTAGTGCAACTGTTAAACCTATTGATACTGTTATGGATAAAACATTATCATGGACAAGCAGTAATCCATCTATTGTAAGTGTTGATCAAAATGGAAATATTGTCTCATATGCTGCAGGAACAGCAACAATAACAGCAACAACGGTAAATGGATTAAGCGCAAATTGTAAAGTTACGGTAATTATACCAATAACTGAAATTACATTAAATGAAACGGCTATTACTTTAGAAAAAGGTGATAGTAAGACACTTAAAGCAACAATTGAACCAGAAAATACAACATTAGATAAAACTATTTCATGGTCTAGTGAAAATGAACAAGTTGCAAAAGTAAACCAAAATGGAAAAGTAACTGCTGTCGATGCTGGGACAACAAATATAGTTGCAACGGCAAGTAATGGAGTAACTACAAAATGTTCAATTACTGTAACAAGTAAAATAACTAGTATTTCATTAAATAAATCAGAACTACAATTGCAAGTTTCAAAAAATCAAACATTGGAAGCCACTATTAATCCAAGTAATACTACTGATGATAAAACATTAACTTGGAAATCTAGTGATACTGATATTGCTACTGTAGATAACAATGGTAAAGTTACGGCTCAAAATATAGGAACAGCAACAATTACAGTTACAGCAAGCAATGGTATAAGCGCTAGTTGCAAAGTAACTGTTGTTAAACAAATTCCAACAATCACATATCGTACTCATGTCCAGGATGATGGTTGGCAAGGATATGTTGAAGAAGGAGAAACATCTGGAACAACTAATCAGAAGAAGCGTTTAGAAGCTATTGAAATTAAATTAGATAGCAATGAAACTTATACTGGAAGTATAAAGTATCAAACCCATATTCAAGATATTGGATGGCAAGACTGGGTGGAAGATGGTACGGTATCAGGAACCGAAGGACAGTCAAAACGTTTAGAAGCAATCAAAATAAAACTTACAGATGAACTTGAAGAGAATTTTGATGTTTATTATCGAGTACATGTCCAAGAATTAGGCTGGATGGATTGGGCTAAAAATGGTGAGTCTGCTGGAACAGCAGGATATAGTTATCGTTTAGAGGCAATAGAAATAAAAATTGTACCAAAAGGTGATGATGCTCCTGGAAGTACAGATACACCATTTAAACAACATTATGTAAAATATGCAACACATGTACAAGATATTGGATGGTTAGGCAATGTATATGATGGAAATGTATCAGGAACTGAAGGACAATCCAAACGTCTAGAAGCGATAACAATAAAACTAGATAATCCACAATACAGCGGAAGTATCAGATATCGTACTCATATTCAAGATATCGGATGGCAAAGCTGGAGAGCAGATGGAGCGATGGCCGGGACAAGCGGACAATCAAAGAGATTAGAAGCAATCGAAATAGATTTAACCGGAGAAATGGCAAGTCATTATGATATATACTATCGAGTACA
>NZ_CALUXO010000088.1 GCF_944324745.1 uncultured Thomasclavelia sp.
AATCATCAAAAATCAAGGGATATTTATACGCTTTTTTAGCGTTTTCAAACACGAAAAGGATATGATCAGATACTTAATTAGCTAAACATATCCTTTTATCTTCTTAAATTGACGACATTGGAGAAGATTTTTCTTCTCTCATTTATATTCTTAAATCTTTCATTGAAAGTGCTTCGACTAATAACATCAAACCACTAAAAACCAAATAACCAGCAGCAACATAATTAATAATTAAAGTTAATAGCATTGGTGCTATCAAAAAAATAATTGCCAAAATCACACTTAAAATACCACTAATACTGACCCAGCCATAATTATTTACTCCAAATCCATTTAAACGATGCGTAAACATCAACCGATTAATTCCATATACTAATAACACTAACGCTAAGATCCAGGCCACCGTGTTCATCGTCATCGCTAATGGAGAGGTCAAAAATACTAGACCAATCAACAAATAAAGACAGCTCATCAATAAATTTCCTGGATATCTCAAATATGATGGTGTTACTAAATAATCAACAATTCGATATATTCCTAGAATCCAAAAAACAAAACCAATCACTTTTCCAATCATATTAACTGATTCAAATGGATAAACTATTAATAATATAGCCCCAATAATCATTAATAAACCAACAAGCCCACCAATTATTCGCATTGAACGAACTTTTTTATTCCAGCGACTAATTATTTGATTTTCATATTCATTATTGAATCTAAACATAAAATCACCTTCTTTATGATATTATATGAAAGTAAATTTAACCAGATATGAACTTTTTACTTATATAATCTAAGCATCTTTTTTCACTGAGGCATACAATGAAGTCATTAAAATTACTAAACCACCTAATAATACTTTAGTATTTAATGTTTCGTGTAATAAAATAAAAGCAAAAATAATACTATAAATACTTTCCATTCCAGAAATAATACCCGCTGTTTGAACTTTTACTTTTTTTAAACTATTAATATAAATAGTATGGGCAATTGCTGTACAAACTATCCCCATAAAAATAATTGCGATTAAATCAATACTACTAATACTACTTTTTACAATAAAGAAAGCTGGCAATAAAACAATCGTAGCAATCATCTGCTCATAAAAACAAACTACACTACCATGATAGCTTGATGATAAATAACGATTAAATAAACATAAAACAGCATAACTAAAAGAGCTAATCATTCCAATAACAATCCCAACTGTCATTTGATTTCCTAAAGAAAATTCCGGAACTGTCAAAATTACTCCAAAAAGCATTAATAAAGCAATGACTACATTTTTTAGTTCCAATCGTTCATGATAAATAAGTGGCTCTAAAAAGGTCACAAATAGTGGAAATGTTGCAAATGTAATCGTTCCAATTGCGACTGTTGCCACTTGAATTGACTGTAAAAAAGTAAACCAGTGAACTGCCATAGTAATTGCTGCTAAAGTAATAATTAAATAATCACGGCGTTTTAACTTAATTGATTCCCGTTTAAATAAAATTATTACCAGTAAAAACAAAGCCGAAAAAAATACCCGACCCAAAGTTACCAAGATAGCCGGAAGCGATACAAACTTACCAATCACACCAGCTAGTCCGAATAACATTACTGCAAAATGTAATGATAAAATTTCTTTTTTCACTCAATTATTCTCCCTGTTTTAATAATAATTTATCTACATGATATAATAGATTAGTCAAAAAGTAAAACAAGAGATCATAAAGAGGAATAAACACATCTACGATTGATTATTTTTTATTAAATCATAATTATTCTTTTGACCAGTAAGATAATCAAATACCTCTTTTAAACCATATAAGATAATTGCAATAAAACTCATCAAATCATCTCCAGTCCTATTGACGATATTCATTCATCATATCTTTAAATAACTCTTGTGTTGAAGGTGGTGTTATCGTAATAGCATTAGCACCAGCCGCAATAGTTTTTTGAATACTTTCACCAGTTTTTCCACCAGTAGCAATAATTGGGACCTCAGGATATTCTTGGCGGATTTTCGCTACGATTTCTGGAGTATTAATCCCTCCAGCAACATTTAAAATTGATGCCCCAGCTTCTAACCGTTTGCCAATATCGGTATCACTATTGGTAATCGTTATGATTATTGGAATATCCACGCTCTTAGAGATTGTCGCTAAATTGATATTAGAGATTGGTGCATTTAATACCACTCCCATCGCTCCTTGTGACTCAACATCTTTTGCTAAACCAACCGTTCTTAAGCCCTTGGTTGTTCCACCACCAACACCACAAAAAACTGGAATATAAGAATTTTTAATTATGGCATCACTGATGGCTTGTTGGGGCGTAAATGGATAAACCGCAAATACTGCATCGGCATCACAATTACGAATGATTGCAATATCAGTTGTAAAGACAAATGTTTTAATTCTTCTTCCATTTACGACAATACCACTGGCACCGTAGGCTTCTTTAGGCATTTTTAAAATATTATGTCTAAGTTTACTTTCAATACGTGGCATATTTGTACTATTTTCTTTCATATCTACACTTCCTTTAACTATCTTTTTTAGTAAAATCGTTAGCTAATTACTTTTTATTAAATCCCACTTATGGTGGGATCAATCACGAGAATAAATTTCTAGAATCTTTTTTTGCAACCTCAAGTACTCTTTGGCATCTTTTTCACCTAGCTGTTCAAACAGAAAAATAATATGTTGTTTGATCTTGTCACGAAACTTTTGACAGATTTGTAAACCTTCAGAAGTTAAAGATACCACTATTTGACGATTATCATTAGGATCGACCTGACGACTAATATAACCTTTCTTTTCTAAATTATTAAGCATTACAGCGATTCTAGCCGTACTAGCCAACATCCCCTTACTTAATTCTTTGGGATAAGCGTGATTATGATGTTCAATCAAATATCCTAGTAACCAGGCTTCTCCTTTAGTAGATTTTGCCATTTCCCGTTCGATTTTAACTTGAGGTTGGCTTAAACGCATTCTAACTAACTCATCAGCCATTTGTTCATAATCCATTGCTATTCTCCTAACGTTTTTACCTATTTTCATTAGTGATTATATTCTTGTCAAAAAACTTTGTCAACTATAAAATAAAAAAAGGCCAAATCTGACCTTTAAATAACATATAAAATAATACATAAAAAATGCAACGCACTTCCAAGCAAGATCCATAAATGCCAAATACTATGCATATAGCGATGTTTCTTTTGTAAACCATAAAAAATAGTTCCAATTGTATAAGCTAAGCCCCCAGCAACTAATAAATATATTCCATTCATTCCAACCGCTGCCGGTAATAAGTTAATTCTAAAAACAATACACCAGCCCATCGCCAAATAACAAATCATAGAAAAGGTAGCAAACTTTTTAATATCAATAGCATTTAAAATAATTCCGATAACAGTGCAACCCCATACTACTGCAAAAATAACCCAAGCCCAAAAAGGATCAATTGGACGTATTGAACAAAGCAGAACCGGAGTATAAGTTCCCGCAATCAAAACAAAGATCGTACAATGATCCATGATTTGAAATACTTTTTTACTTTTACGACCAGCTGGCAATCCGTGATAAATACTACTCATAGTATAAAGCAGGATCATTGATACCCCATAAATAATTCCCGAAGCGATTCCATAGCCATTACGATGAATTGCCGCAAAAACAATACATAAAACTAAAACAGCTATTCCAAAAGCACTTCCGACAATATGAGTAACCATATTGAAGATTTCTTCACCTCTAGTATATTGAGGTAAAATGCGATCATCTAGTTTTGTTCTTTTCATCAAAACCCTCCAATCATTATAAATGAATATAGTACTTTTCAGTTACTTTTTCAAGAATAATTATAAGTATAATTATCTTATATATCTTTTATATTAACTTAGTTAGATTTTCTTGACGAAAAAGATCTTTTTAAGCATTAAACAGCATCAAATTGATACTGTTTAATCACAAATACATTTATTTTTTCCTTTTTTCTTAGCCTGATATAAAGCCTGATCAGCCTGACTTAAAATATCAAGCCATGCTTCTTCATCCTTAACAATGCCAATACAGCCTCCGATACTAATCGTCAAATATTTACGGGCTACATTTGGCGGTACTTTTAAATCCAAACGAGCAACTGCCTTACATAATTCATCACCAATTATCTGCAATTTATTGTTGGTAGTATTTTCGATAATATAAACAAATTCTTCACCACCATAACGAATTAATACCCCTTCAGTCAAACAAAGTGTCAATGCATTGGCCACTCTTTCCAAACAGCTATCACCTTTAACATGACCAAAAAAATCATTATATTTTTTAAAATCATCAATATCAATCATCAATACCCCGGTTTTTTGAGGAAAATGAACATTTTTTTGATATAGGGTATCTAAATATTTGTTTAAATAACGACGATTTAATAACTTAGTCAACGAATCATGATGAGCTACAAAATCCAATCGAGCACTATTTTCAATGATCATTTTATTTTTTTCACGAATTATATAATTATTTAAAAAGGCCTGTCTAGTTGACTGATAGCGATAATAGCTGACAAACAGAGCAATTATCGTTAATGAAACACTATTAACATAAGAACTATAATGAATATTAAAATCAACCGGATAAATATAATTTATTCCTCCTATTAATAACGCATTTCCAATAACATATAAAGGCACGAAGACTTTTGGTGGTAAATAGGTTAAAGCCGCAATTCCAAGTAAACTAATAATATAAACATTAATATTATTAGATACCCGGTTATCATAAACTGTCACTACTAATGACCAAATAAGCAGAAACAAAACAAAAAGATATTGAAACCTGAGAACACTTTTCCCATTTTTTTTACGCCAGAATATCACTAGCAATCCAAAAACACATATCAAAATCATCACACTATATAAACTCATATATACTTGACTAGCTACTGTATGAAAAGCAAAATTAGTATAGAATCCAACGTAAAACATATTATATAATTCAAAAAATAAAATCAAAATGACAATAATCCATAAATATTTTTTTATTTCATTATCCAAACTATGACGATATTCGGCTTCTTGAACTTTATTTAATTGTATTTTTTTAAATAACGGTATTAATTTCATCGTAACACCTTCCTAGATAACATTTTTTAACTACATGTTTATAATAACATTAAATTCTATCAGATAAAACTGCCCATAAGTAATTTATTGTAAATTACGATCAATAAATTCAAGATAATTTTTCTTAATAACTTCATCTTGATGATCAAGATAATAGGCAAATGATTCTTCCAATCCTTTTTTTAAAGAAACCGTTTCACCAATTAATTGATCTTGTTTAGTAACATCAAGGCAATACTGATAATTATAAAAACTGAAATATTGACGTTGATCAATACTATCATCATAAACATTAATAATTTCTAAAGGGGTATTTACAATTTGATAACAAAGAGATACAAACTCTTTGATACTTACTAGTTCTCGATTACCGGCGTTAAATACCTGATTTGAAGGTTGTGATGTAATAATCTTTTCAATCATTCTAGCAATATCATCGACATGGATAAATTGCAGCTTCATGGAACCATCATTTGGTATATAAAACTTTCTTTTCTTTAAAGCACACTCAAAAACAAACGGTTCGCGGTAAATATTTTGCATCGGCCCATAAATATAAGCTGGTCGAATGATATAAGCATTAAGAACCTGGCTCAACAATTCTTGTTCTGCTTTTATTTTATTAATACCATAATCTTGCCAGATCGTATTATATCCAACATCCTGTTCTTCACTAAATGGCTGTGGATTTGTTTTTGGATATACTGCACTTGAACTGATTAAAAGATAATTATCAAAAGAGTTTAACGCCTTTAATAAATCCCTGACATCATTTTGATTATAAGCACATACATCAATTACTGCATCGAAATGATAATTTTTTAACTGATTTTTTAGCTGATGTCGATCAGCTTTAATTAAATTAGCTCCTGGTACCTGTTGACGCGTTCCCCGATTTAAAACATAGACTTCATGATTTTTTTCAATAAAATATTTAGTCAGATATTTACTGACAAAAACAGTTCCACCACTTATTAATAAACGCATAAAAAAATCCCCCTTTTAGACCATTATACATTAGTCATAAAATAAAGGGAATTTTAATTATTTACTTTTCTTGGCATCAATAATATCTTTTAAAGTTACATCAGGATGATGATACTTAAACCGTCGCTCGATATCTTTTTCCTTGCTCATATAAATTGCTTCTTGAGGACACCAGTGAAAACAAGCTAAACAAGTAATGCAATTATCACCAATAACCGCCTTTTTATCAACGATCTTTATATTATCCATTGGACAGACTCTAGCACAAATTCCACATCCAATACAATTTTCATCGGCTTTAATCCCTCGCATATTCGAAGCTTTAAAAACAGCCGATGGTGCTACCTCTGGTAAAGATGAATAATCTTCTTTGATTCCCTGATCAATTTTTTGAGCAATTATTTTTAGATTACTAACTTGATTAGCTAGTGTTTCTTTCATTTGTTCTTCAGTACTTAAATAACTGTTACCCGGCATACTTAACCCCAAATTCAATGATAAACTAGCATTTCTTTGACGTAGTAAATCATCTAATCGTTTTGCAATATCACCTGGATGTCCGCGATATGTTGCAACTAAAAAAATATATGCCCCCTTTTCAAAAGTCATTTTTGAAATTACCTGTCTAACTAGATTAGGCATATCTCCATAATAAATGGGAAAAACAAACCCAACACGCTGATATTTTACGGCAACCTCGGGTTGTTTTTTTAATGAAGGTATCGAAATTATTTCGCAATCACCATTTAATTGTTCTTTTAGAATCTTAGCACTAGTTAAAGAATTCCCTGTTGCTGAAAAGTAATATAAACCTGTCTTCATTTTTTACCTCAACTTTTAATTATATATTTATTATAAAGCCACTGATAAACAGCCATGCATCTTCCAATAAATACTGCTGATAAAACTGTTCCAATTCCAATCGCTATAATATAACCTTTCGTCACTAAACAAATCACTACTGTTTAACAAATCATCACAATATCAACGATATTTTTTATTAATCCATAATCTTTATCTAATACCTTACTAATTGTATTAACGATTCCATCAGAAGGATTCAAAACAATATCGCCAATAATCATTAAAAAAGCTCCTAACGCTGTTAAAAGAATTGCAAAGACCAATAAAATAATCTGTTGTAATAGATTATTAGGTACAAAGTTTAAAAAAAGATCATAAAAATCAATTATAAAACCAAATGCAAATGAAAAAGGTAGTTGAAAGATAATCTTTAAATCTAATTTCTTTAATAATATTAACTGTATTATAATAAATACCAAATATACACCAGTCGTTACTGTTCCTAAACTAATTTCCATAATTTGCGATAAAGCATATGGAATCGTATTAATTGAGCCAACCCCCAGCATTGATTTAGTATTTAAAATTATACCAATTGCCAGAACATTCATTCCGATCAAAAATATTACAAATCTTTTTACCATCTTTTCATCTCCGTTTTCTTATTTATAAGTTTTATTATACAAAAGATCTCAGAGATTGCTATGATTTACTCTGAAGTTTAAACGCGATTTAAAAAAAAGCAATATAATCTTTAATATTCATTAAATATTATTTGTCATGTATAATTAAATCAGGTGATCAAAATGTTAATTATCCAAAAAATGGAAATTGTAAAACTTAGCAGCAATGAAAAAATAATTAAAGACTTCATTTTACAAAATCAAGATCAAATCGCGAAATATACTATCAAACAGATTGCTCAAACTATCTATGTTTCTCCAGCTGCATTGATTGTCTTTGCTAAAAAACTTGGTTATAGTGGCTGGAATGAGTTTAAAAAAGATTTTTGTCTAGAGCGTCAATATTTAAATAGTCACTTTCAAGCAATTGATGCCAATACCCCTTTTACTAAACAAGATAATATCATCCAAATTGCCAATAAAATTGCTACATTACAAAAAGAAACTATCGATGACACTTTAGCTTTGATCAATCACGATTGCCTGCAAAAAGCCATTTCATTAATGCAAAGCAGTCAAACAATTTATCTTTTTGGCACCAGTATGTCCTATCTGGCTGGTCAAGAGTTTTCATATGCTATGAAACGCATTGGTGTTGCTATTGAATTTTGTTTAGATCCAATTGAACAAGTTTTCCAAACATATAATTTAACTTCTAATGATCTAGCGATTATTATCTCTTATAGCGGAGAAACAAAACCGGTTGTTAAAGCTTGTCAAAATTTAAATAAACGAAATATTCCCATGATTACGATTGCTGGTATTGGTGATAACACAATTAATCAATATAGTGATGTCAATCTTTATTTGAGTACACGTGAAAATATTCATAGTAAAATTAATTCTTATTCATCTAGACAAAGTATTCATACCGTTTTAGACATTTTATATAGCTGTTATTTTAATTTAAATTATCAAGAAAATCTTGATAAAACAATTGAGATGAATAAAACGATTGAATTTGGAAGATTTTCCTCCAACACCAAAATCAATCAATAAAGGACCAGATTTGAAGCTGGCCCTTTATTATTAATCAATTTTAAACAGATCAATGATTTCATCAGTTGACATATTAGTAATCGTGCCTTGATTATTTTCAACAAAACTATCAGCCAGATTTTTCTTCATTTCTTGTAACTGTAAAATCTTTTCTTCAACACTATTTTTCATTACTAGTTTATAGACCGTTACTTTATTTTCCTGACCAATACGATAAGCACGATCGGTCGCCTGATTTTGCGCTGATACATTCCACCATGGGTCAAAATGAATTACTGCTTCGGCAGCCGTTAAATTCAAGCCAGTTCCACCGGCTTTTAAAGAAATTAAAAAGACAGTAGTATCATCATTTTGAAATTGTTCAACTAGCTGATGGCGCTGTTCTTTTTTAGTTGAACCAACTAATTTATAATAAGAAATTCTTTCTTTATCTAATTCATCACTAATTAAATCCAGCATCGAAGTAAACGAAGAAAATAATAGCACTTTTTGATTATTTCCCTGGAAATTTCTGATTAAATCTAGACAACCAGCTAATTTTGAAGAAATACTAGTGATATTGTCATAAATCAAGCGAGGTTCGCAGCAAATTTGTCTTAATCGTGTCAACATCGCTAAAACCATGATTCGATCAACTTTTTCAGCTTGAACTTTTTCTTGTAGTTCTTTATTTACCTGCATTAAATTAGCTAAATAGATTTTTTCTTCTTCTTGATTAAATTCTATAACTAATGTTTTTTCAATTTTCTCTGGTAATTCCGTCAATACTTCCTGTTTATTTCTTCGTAAAATAAATGGGCTAACTAGCTTTTTTAATTTTGCTTGTTTTTCTTCATCTTTATTTTTAACAATCGGCGTTTCATAAGTCGTTTGAAAATAATGATAGTTAAATAGATAATTAGGCATCAAGAAATCAAAGATCGACCATAATTCAGCTAATGAGTTTTCAATCGGGGTTCCAGTTAAAGCAAAACGATGTTTAGCTTTTAGCGATTTTACTGCAGTTGCATTTTTAGTTTTAGGATTTTTTATATATTGTGCCTCGTCTAAAATAACATATTCAAACTCATAATCTTCATACCATTGAACATCACGCCGTATATAATCATAAGTTGTAATCAAAAGATCAACCTGACCAAACTGACTAATAGCTAACTTACGCTTTTTTAAGTCACCATGAACACATTGACAAGTTAATACATCCGAAAATTTATGAACCTCGTCATTCCAGTTTAATAACAAGGATGAAGGGCAAACAACCAAACTAGTTGTTCCAGGACGCCGATTTTCATCAAGTAAAGCAATAACTTGTAATGTCTTTCCTAGTCCCATATCATCAGCTAAAACCCCACCAAAACCATAACTGCTTAGTAACTGCAACCATTGATATCCAAATTTTTGATAATCACGTAAAATTTCTTGATAATGTTTTGATAATGTAAAAGTTTGATTTTGGATATTTCTAAAATTGTTAATAACATCTTTAAATGTCTCAGAGCGATTGAATTGTAAGTAGGTGCTATTATCAGCCTGTTCATCAATACTAAAAGCCCGATAAATATCCATAGTTACTTGCCCATCATCCAACATTTTAGGACTCAAGTGATAATCATCCATTAATTTATCTAATTGAGCCAGCTCATCAGATTCAAGATTTAGTAATTGACCATTTTTTAAGCGATGAAACTTCTTTTTACGATGATATGAATTTAAAACATTGGCTAATTCTTCTTTAGGAATATCAATACTATCGACATCAATTTCTAAAAGATTATTTTCTATACTGACTCCAACGGTAATCGAATAATTAGTTTTTCGACCGATATTAGCCAAAGCATCACTAACCATGATTTGACAATAGTTAGTTAAAAAAGGTAATCCCTGTTCCAAAAAAGTAAACGTATTTTCTTTATCCAAATCAAAATAAGCACTGTGTTCATTTTTATCAATATGATCAGCCATATTTGTTAAATAGTCTTCTATCAATTCAAAATTAACAGAAGTAGACTGGTTGTCATGATCAAAACTATAAATAGTCTGATTTCCCTGTTTACTTTCTAAAAACACTTTTACCAAATCATTATCATCAATATCCCCATATAACGTTAATATTTCATCATTTACTTCACTATTTGGTAAACTTATTCCTTCAATTTCAAAATATTTTCTAATATCATTAAAAATATATTTATTAAAAGCTTCTACGTCATCTTTAGCTAGCAACAACTTTTCTTTTTTTAAACACCATTTAATAAACTCTACTGCTTTACCACGAGAATCTAAATTAATTTTCATTATCGTATTTTCATCAAATAGATAGATTGCATTTTTACCACAAACACCATTAAAATCATCTAATTCTAACGTATAGTATTTAGTTTGATCACTAATTCTTAATTTAATTAATTGTTCAATTTCAAATAACTTTAAATGACGATTAGTAGTTTGTAAATTAGATAAGGTCTCATAAACTCTATCAACATTAAAATCATGAATCTCCAATTCATTTTTTAAACCATACCAGATATCCATGTAATGATTCTCACGTTCTAGAATATAGTTTTCCATCAAAGCAATTATCGTTAATGCCTCTTCGCTAAAAGCAACTTGATCATGAACAAACTTCAAATTTTTACCATATCGAATTGTCTCATGATTATCAATTGCACTTAAAAATGAATCGATACTTCTAATCATATACATTTGATCATTTCCGACTTTAAATTTTAAAAATGGATACTCATCAGCATAAATTAAAACCTGAATATTCTTTTTTTCCTGGCTGATCATGGCAAATTCTTGTTTTTTAGATTCCTTGAAATTATCGATTAGATTTCTAGTTAAATCCATTTCACTACTAAGTCGAATCTCTTCTTGCTTTTCTTGAAATTTAAATAGTCGTTTTAAAAAATCATCCTCTTCATCTTCAACTTTGTTTTCATATTCAAATGGAAAAAAATCGGGTGATAATTCCTGCACCTTCAATAATGTTGCCGCAACATGACCGCACGCTGAATCCTCATCACACCAATAACAATCACAATTATAATCAATTATCTTATTATCATTGGATACCAGAATTTCACATCGATCTTCATAGAAATTATTATTAACTACTCCTTCTATTAAAAAATCACCTTTTTGGGGAAGAATATTAATCTTTTTAACATAATCTTTAGTATAATAGACTCTTCCAGTACTAAGATTGCGATTATCATTGACGACCCTTTTTAATTCTTTGTCTGTAATTAACATTTTTGCCTCCCATCAAACTGAATACTTAACCAATATTAAAATGTTTTTTAAAACTCAATGCAATTCCATCATCGATTACAGCTGCTGTTATTTCACTGGCTACTTCTTTTAATGCCGTTACTCCATTAGCCATAGCAATCCCGTGTTTTACTAACTTAAGCATTTCTATATCATTAACCCCATCGCCATAAGCATAAGTATCCTCATAATCTACTTCTAATTTTTGATATAAATACTGACAGGCGGTCCCTTTAGTAAATCCCTGACAATATACATCCATCCGAATCAAGCCACTATCATAAGGAACAATAGTAAAATCATTTTCTAACTCGTGATAAGCAGCCCACATTTTTTCAACATCATCAAATAATACACAACAGCTAATTGCCTTAACATCTTGATTATTAAACTGTTCATAAACCCCTTCTGGTCGCTTAGCAGTTCCTTGAAACATCAACCGATGCTTAATAACTAATTTATCATCTAAACAAGCACACCAGCTACCTTCATGTCCATAAAACATGGCCCGTCCTTGATAATTTTGATAAACTTGCAGCTGCTTAGCTACCATTGTAGCATCAAATAATTGATCAACCAGTACTTCATTATTATAACGAATATAATGGCCATCACTACATATATAACCATCAAAATCAATTTCCTTTAAACTATCAGGTACTTCACCTCTAGCTGTAGCAATAACAATTTTATTGCCCTGTTTTTGAAATTCTTTTAATGCCGACAATGTTCTAGCAGTTGGTTTTGCCAAATTATTAGCTACATCTATTAAAGTACCGTCAATATCAAAAAAAGCAATCTTCATTTTTAATCTCCTATTTTTCAAATTCATCCTGCTGTAAAATCATATCTAATTTTATTTCTTCTCCGTCTCTTAAAAACTTCCAATATTCTACAAATGTATCATTGTTGCTTTCAATAATCTGATTTTGATCATCAATCATTCGATCATCCATTTTTCCTTCAATATAAACCCAGAAATAATCCTCATCATCATTTTCACTATCATACAAACTAACTACATCATGTTTTAATAATTTTATCGATTTCAAGACATTTCTTTGTCCTTTATACTTTTGCCAATTTAATTTAATAATCCATGCCTCGTATAAAGATGGCGTCAAATATTTATTTAAAGTATCTAAATCCTGTTTTGACCAGGCTTCTTGAATTACATAATAACAATGCTCAACTTTCTTTTTAATATCCCTTTCATTCCAGAAAATATCCTGATCATCTAAAATATCCAGTTGTTCTTTAGCGTCACGATGTAAATTCATCGCATATTTACGACGTTTATAAACAACCAGTCCACCAGTTGCCACTAAGATACTGCCAAAACCAAGATAACTAGCTACTCGAACAATGGGATTTCGATTATACTCACCCGAACCATGAATATGACGACTACTAGAACTGCCAGAACCACCAGAACCTCCAGAGCCACCACTAGAACCACCACCAGCTCGAGCAAAGACCGGAAATGGTGTTAATACTAGTAATATTAATAAAACGATTATAACTTTTTTCCCCATAATTATCACCTGTATCTATTTTATACTAAATAGTTAAATAATTAAATATCGAATAAACTTGTCCATAAAAAAACAAAAATGGTAGAAAACTCTACCATTATGTAGCCAAATAATCATTTTGGGCTGATTGGGTATAATAATTGGTATCATTATTTGGCTACGAATTCATTATATATGTTAAACCCAACTTCAAGGCAAGTGTTTTGTTGATCAATTATCCACTCAGCTAATTATTAATTAATATTATAATAAAACCACGTTTAAAATAAACTTGGTCCATCAAAATAATTATTAGGCCTTATTGTAAGCTAGTTCTGTAATATCTTCAAGTGATCTATTATCGAGAATCATTGGAAAAATTTGATCACATTGTTCCGTAGTTAAATTATCAATAATAGAACTATCTTCATTAGGATAAAAGTGTTTAAATAGTTGTTTGGTCTTTTTAATACTCTCTTTTTTTGTTCCGCTACCGTATCCTTTATCATATCCTTCTTTTATACCATTATCATATCCTTCTCTTATACCATCAGCATAAAATTCTCTTAATGATTCACACATATCTACTCTACCTCCTTGTTTTAGTACAATTTTCTTTAATACATCATCTTCTTCATCAACGATACTGGCTACGATGATTGCAATATCTTGATCAATGATTATCCCCTTTAACTTTTCTGGATCCTTTTTGAATTTATAAATCAGTTGAATTATTTTTATTAAATCATAATTGCTTTTCTCTTTAAATACATGATAATCAATATCTAAGATATTTAAAGTAAACACCTTATAATTGCTTATGGCTTTCTTTTCATCATCTAAAACATCAAAATAGCTATATAGATCACTTTTAGTATTCCAGCGATATTCAC
>NZ_CALUXO010000089.1 GCF_944324745.1 uncultured Thomasclavelia sp.
AAGCATGGTAAAGAAGAGCATTATTGTTATAGCGACGAAGAATTAGAAGATTTAAAAACTAAGATTGGACCTAATGCTAAATATACTATTCAAAGATATAAAGGGTTAGGGGAAATGAACGCCGATCAATTATGGGAAACAACCATGGATCCTGAAAAGAGAATTTTAAATCAAATTGATTTAGATGAAGCGATGGAAGCTGATATGATTTTTGATATGCTGATGGGTGAAAAAGTAGAACCGCGGCGTGAATTTATTCAAGAAAATGCCAAATATGTAACTGATTTAGATATTTAGTAAAGGAGAAAAGTAATGGAAGAAAGAGGAATTAGAAAAGTAAAACTAACATCAGAAATGAAAAACTCTTTTATGCAATATGCCATGTCAGTTATTGTTGCTCGAGCTTTACCTGATGTTCGTGATGGTTTAAAACCAGTGCAACGAAGAATTATATATGGGATGAGTGATTTAGGATGTACTCCTGGTACGTCATATAAAAAATCAGCCCGTATAGTAGGGGAAGTAATGGGGAAATACCATCCCCATGGTGACTCTTCAATTTATGAAGCTCTAGTTCGAATGGCTCAAGACTTTTCATATCGTTATATGTTAGTTGATGGTCATGGAAACTTTGGATCAATCGATGGTGATGGGGCTGCCGCACAACGTTATACTGAAGCCAGAATGTCACGGATATCTAGTGAGTTAGTTCGTGATATTAAAGAAGATACGATTGATTTTGTTCCTAATTATGATGGTGAGGAAAAAGAACCAGCGGTTTTACCAGCGAGAATTCCTAATCTTTTGATTAATGGTTCAACTGGGATTGCTGTCGGAATGGCTACTAATATTCCACCGCATAATTTAAGCGAAGTAATCGATGCAATTTTGGCAGTAGCTAAAAACCCGGATATTTCAATTGTTGAATTAATGGAAAATTATATTCAAGGACCAGATTTTCCAACTGGGGGTTATATTCTAGGGAAAAGTGCTATTAAAAAAGCTTACGAAACTGGTAATGGTTTGATTGTCATGCGAGCTAAAACTGAAATTGAGGAACATGGAAATAAAAAATCAATTATCGTTACTGAGATTCCTTATATGGTCAACAAAGCTCGAATGATTGAAAAAATTTCTCAGTTAGTAAAAGAGAAAAAAATTGAAGGAATTACTGATTTACGTGATGAATCAAACCGTGAAGGAATTCGAGTAGTAATTGAATTACGAAGAGATGTCCAGCCAGAAGTTATTTTAAATCAATTATATAAATTAACATCTTTACAAACAACATTTGGTGCTAACTGTATTGCACTAGTAAACAATGAGCCAAAAACATTGAATCTAAAAGAAATGATTACTTTATATTTAGAACATCAAGAAGAAGTAATCCGGCGTCGGACTAAATTTAGATTAGGCAAAGCTGAAGATCGGGCTCATATATTGGAAGGATTAAAACGAGCACTAGATCAAATCGATGCTATTATTGAATTGATTCGTTCCAGTCGAACAACTGAAATTATTCAAACTAGATTAATGGAAGAATTCAATATGTCTGATAAACAGGCTAAGGCAATCAGGGAAATGCAATTACAACGTTTAGCAGGTTTGGAAAGAGAAAAGATTGAGGATGAATTAAATAAGTTATTAGAAGTAATCGCTGATTTAAAAGATATTCTTGAAAACAAGGAACGTTTATTATCAATAATTCATGATGAATTAGAAGAAATTAAAAATAGATACGGTGATAAACGAAGAACTGAAATTATTCAAGGAACTTTTGATTTGGAAGATGAAGATTTAATTCCAGTTGAAGATGTTATTATCTCACTTACAAATAATGGTTATATTAAACGGATGCCAGTTGATACGTATAAAGCTCAAAATCGTGGTGGCCGTGGGGTAAAAGGAATGTCAACTAATAATGATGACATTGTTACTTCATTAATTAATATGTCAACCCATGATGATTTATTATTCTTTACTAATTTTGGTAAAGTATATCGATTAAAAGGATATAACGTGCCTGAATATGGACGTTCGGCTAAAGGATTACCGGTAGTAAATCTATTGAATCTGGATAAAGAAGAACACGTTAAATCAATGATCAATATTGATCGTCACCAGTTTGAAGAAAATGATAATTACTATTTGGTTTTTGTAACTAAAGAAGGTTTAATCAAACGAGTACATATCAATGAATTTAGAAGAATTCGTCAATCTGGAAAGATTGCAATTGGTCTTCGTGATGATGATGAATTGATCCAAGTTAAATTGACAGAAGGTAATGATGAAATCTTAATTGCGGCTTCTAATGGTAAATTAGTTCGTTTCAAAGAAGAAAATGTGCGTCCAATGGGACGTAATGCCAGCGGTGTTAAGGGAATTAATGTTGATGGCAGTGAAGTAATCGGAATGACAACTAATCATGAAGGAGAATTTATTTTAGTTGTAACTGAACATGGTTATGGTAAAATGTCACCATTAGAAGAATATCGTTTATCTAACCGTGGTGGTAAAGGTGTTAAGACTATTAATACTACTGCTCGTAATGGTAAGATCGTTGCTTTAAGAGCCGTCCATGGAAATGAAGATTTATTAATCATGACTGATGATGGTATTATGATTCGTTTACCAATGGAACAAGTTAAAACAGCTGGTCGAGCTACTCAAGGAGTTCGTTTGATCAAAGTAAGTGAAGGTCATAAAGTCTCTTCTGTTGAAGTAGTAGAAAAAGCTGAAGAAACAGATGAAGAAGCATCAGAATAATATGTAAATGGGACATCATCGATAAATGATGTCCCATTTTCAAGTCAAAAAACAGTAGTATTCTGGTGAATAATTGCTATTACCTGGGAAATAATTGTTGTAAATAGATACGATGAAAGCAATTGAATATGATAAATAATTATTGTATAATTGTAAAAAATAAGAATAAGTAAGGGAGATATAAAATGATTGATATTGCGATATTAAGAGAAAATCCAACCTTAGTAAAAGAAAACATGAAGAAAAAATTCCAAGATGAAAAGATTGGATTAGTAGATGAAGCATATAGATTAGATAAAGAATACCGTGAAGTAGTTACTAAAGCTAGTGAATTAAGAATGATCCGCAATAAATTATCTAAAGAAATTGGAAAATTTATGCGTGAAGGAAATAAAGAAGCAGCTGAAAATAATAAAAAACAAGTTAATGCAATGGCTGATGAATTAAAAAAATTAGAAGAGTTAGAAGAAAAATATGGTAGTGAATTAAAAGCTATCATGATGAAGATTCCTAACTTTATTGATGATTCAGTTCCAATTGGAAAAGATGATAGTGAAAATGTTGAAATTCAAAAATATGGTGAACCAGTAGTACCAGATTTTGAAATTCCTTATCATACTGAAATTATGGAAAAATTTGATGGAATTGATATGGATGCAGCTGGAAGAGTAGCTGGTCAAGGATTCTATTATTTAATGGGTGATATTGCTCGTTTACATTCTGCAGTATTATCTTATGCTCGTGATTTTATGATTGATCGTGGTTTTACATATGTAATTCCACCATACATGATTCGTAGTAACGTAGTTACAGGTGTTATGAGTTTTGAAGAAATGGATAGCATGATGTATAAAATTGAAGGGGAAGATTTATACTTAATCGGTACATCAGAACATTCAATGATTGGTAAATTTATTGATACAATTCTTGATGAGGATAAATTGCCATATACTTATACTTCATATTCACCATGTTTCAGAAAAGAAAAAGGGGCTCATGGAATTGAAGAAAGAGGAGTTTATCGTATTCATCAATTTGAAAAACAAGAAATGATCGTTGTTTGTAAACCAGAAGATAGTAAAATGTGGTTTGATAAATTATGGAACAATACCGTCGATTTATTTAGATCTTTAGATATTCCAGTACGTACTTTGGAATGTTGTTCCGGAGATTTAGCTGATTTAAAATCTAAAAGTATTGATGTTGAAGCATGGTCTCCAAGACAAAAGAAATATTTTGAAGTTGGATCTTGTTCAAATTTAACTGATGCTCAAGCTCGAAGATTAGGAATTCGTGTTAAAGGTGAAAATGGAAGATATTTTGCTCATACTTTAAATAATACTGTTGTTGCGCCACCAAGAATGTTAATTGCTTTTCTAGAAAATAATTTAAATGAAGATGGAAGTGTTAATATTCCTAAAGCATTACAACCATATATGGGTGGAAAGGAAAAGATAACTACTAAATAGTTATCTTTTTTAAATCAATGAAAAGATTATACGTAAGTGATTTAGATGGTACTTTATTAAATAGTCAAGAAAAAGTTAGCGATTTTACAGTAGCGACTATTAATAAACTAGTCAATCAGGGAATGATCTTTACTTATGCAACAGCAAGATCTTTAGTTTCAGCAAAACCAATCACTAAAGGATTAACCAAAAAATTACCATTAATAATTTATAATGGAGCTTTTATTGTAAGTGGTGAAGACGGAAAAATTATTTATAAAAATAATTTTAATCATGAACAAATTAATTTGGTAAAAAATATTTTAGAACATTATTCAATAAATCCAATGGTCTATGCTATAGTCAATGATAAAGAAAGAGTTACTATTGTCAATGATCATTTACATCCTGGAACATTACATTATCTAAGTAAAAGAACAGATGATTATCGCATGAACTTAACAGATGATTATCAGCAACTATATCAAGGAGATATTTTCTATTTTACCGTTATTGATGATAAAGAACGCTTAGAACCGATTTATCAGCATTTAAAACAATATGATGATTTTAATCTTACTTTCCAGCAAGAAATCTATCGTCAAGAATATTGGCTGGAAATAATGCCTAAGTCTGCTTCCAAAGCTCATGCAATTTTAGAATTAAAAAAGATTCTTGGGTGTGATGAAATTATTAGTTTTGGTGATGCAATTAATGATATTCCAATGTTTAAAATATCAAATCAATGTTATGCTATGGCTAATGCTGTTGATCAATTAAAAGAAATAGCAACCGATGTTATTTTAAGTAATGATGAAGATGGGGTTGCTAGATGGTTATTAGAAAACTATCGTTAAAAATGTCAGTAGGTATCTAATTGATCCTTACTGACATTTTTTATTATTGTAATTAAATTGGAAATAATTGGATTTTGATTATTTTGGTCATAGATTAATTTAATTTCTTCTTCAATGATTGGTTCTAATAATATAGTTTTAAGATATTCATTATAACAATTATCTTTTACAAAAGAATGTAAAATAGCACAGCCTTGGTTACAGGCAATTTTTAATAAGTTTCCCTCAAATTCTGGAAACTTATTTTGATTATCAAGCTTTCTTACATCGAATAAAATATTATTTAATTCTTCTAGTTTAATTGTTTTTTTGCTTGATAATGGATTATCTTTGCTTAATAAAACAACTAGAGGATATTTTTTTATTAACAATTTTTGATAATTATTTTGATGATTATCAATTCCAAGTATTACATCTAAATTAGAATTAGTTAATTGTTGATACAATTCTAAATTAGAATAACTATATAGTTCAAGATTAACTAGGGGATAGTGTTTTTTAAAACTGGTGACCAGATTGACTAATAAAGTTGGATCTAAGTTTTTTAGAAAACCTAATTTTAAAGTACCGGCACTTCCTTGATGATAAGCCGTAAGATTATTTTTAGTTAAATCGACTTGATTAATAATTCTTTTGGCTTCGATTAGAAAAAATTGCCCAAATTTATTTAATTCGATTTGTTTATTTTGACGATTGAAAAGAGGAGCATTTAATTCATTTTCTAGTAGTTGAATTTGTTTAGTAATCGCCGTTTGACTAATATAGAGTTCTTTTGCAGCTTTGGTAAAATTTTTTGTTTTGGCAACCATAATAAAATATTCTAATTGACGTAGATTCATTTAATCGACCTCCATGTTTATTTATTATACTATATTTAAGCACTTTAGCTCGATAATTATGCATCTTACCTAAAGGAGATAGATTCATAATTTTATTTATGCTAGTCTATGAATAGGAGGTAGGCAATGAAAGTAAAGATTGATTGTAATGAAAATAATGAATTAGAAATTATTATTAAATGTAAAGAAGTTGATGATGGAGTAAAGCAAATCATTAATTTACTTGAAGAAAAAACATATATCTTAGGAAAAATCAATAATCAGACTTGTCAAATAAAAATAACAGATATTTATTATATTGAAGCCAATGAAGATCGAGTTTTTATTTATTGTAAAGATAAGATTTATGAAACATCTAATCGATTGTATGAACTAGAACAACAGCTGGATAAACAATATTTTATCAGGATCTCAAAATCGATTATTTTGAATTTAAAAAAGTTATCAAGTGTTAAAGCATATTTAAATGGTCGTTATGAAGGAACTTTGATCAATGGAGAACGAGTAATCATTACCCGTCATTATGTTAGAAATTTTAAAAATAGATTTGGAATGTAGGTGAAATTAATGAAATTAAAAGAAATGCTTAAAACATATTTAATGACGACATTTACATCATATACTTTTATTGTCTTAATTCAAACTCTTTTACTATATTTAGATGGCGTAGATATTTCTAATGGA
The DNA here is from genome assembly GCF_944324745.1 of uncultured Thomasclavelia sp. GTDB lineage: Bacteria > Bacillota_I > Bacilli_A > Erysipelotrichales > Coprobacillaceae > Thomasclavelia. Next base: position 6,595 of record NZ_CALUXO010000089.1, read on the forward strand.
TTAGTGTTAGCTATTTTTATTGTCTGTTTATTAGTTAATCTGATAATTCATTTTATTCATTATCTTGAATTAAAAGATTCGCTTACTAGTTTAGCTTCAGTAATAGCTATTACTATTATGATTTTTTTTGCAAATTATTTTCTGGGAAATAATGATCATATTTTTGAAATAAAAACAATAATAGTCATAATCATTACATCAATTGCTGTTTATTTTTTTGTAATTGGAATTGTATTTATGAAAAATAGTGGAGATGCTAAGAAAATAAATGAAAAATTAAGTTCAAATCATCGAAGCAACTAATAGTTTCGATTAAAGCAACCAATTTGCAAGCTAAACTTGGTAGTCGCAACTGATTTCTATCGGTTATAGTAAGTCATGAGGAGGAGTAATAATGAATAAAATAATTGAAATTAGAAATTTAACCAAGCACTATGGTGAATTGATTGCTTTAGATAATTTTAATCTAGAGGTGTATCAAGGTGAAATACTAGGACTATTGGGACCTAATGGTAGTGGTAAGTCAACCTGTATTAATACCATTTTATCATTATTAAAATTTGATAATGGAACAATTAAATTATTTGATCAAGAGATGACACCAAACGCTTATGAAATTAAAAGAAGGATCGGAGTCGTCTTTCAAGATGTGGCTGTTTTTGAGGAATTAAATGTTTATGAAAATATTGATTATTTTTGTGGTTTATATATTAAAGATAAAAAAATCAAAGCTAAGTATGTTCAAGATGCTATTGATTTAGTTAGCTTGAATGAATTTGTTAAATTTAAACCCAAGCAGTTAAGTGGTGGGTTATTAAGAAGATTAAATATTGCTTGTGGTATTGCTCATAAACCAGAATTAATCTTTTTAGATGAACCAACGGTGGCGGTTGATCCCCAAAGTCGTAATAATATTCTTGAGGGAATTAAACAATTAAATAATCAGGGAGCAACAATTGTTTATACAACTCATTATATGGAAGAGGTAGAACAGTTATGTAATCGCATCATTATCATGGATAAAGGCAAGATTATTGCTTCAGGAGCTATTGATGAATTAAAGAATATGATTAGTTTAGGTCAACGAATAACAATTGTATTAAAACAAAATAATAAAACGCTAATTGAACATTTAAAAGATAATGAAAATATTATGGATATTAAGCAAGAAAACAATACCATTCATCTTTCATTTAAAACTAAAGAAGATAACTTAAGTCATTTAATTGATTATTTACGAAGTCATAATGTTAGTTATACTAGTTTATTTAGTGAACGACCAACATTGAATGATGTATTTTTAGAATTAACCGGAAAAGAGTTAAGAGACTAATGTTTATTCATTTTTTCAAATATCAATTAAAGACGTTACTTAGAAATAAAACAGTTATCTTTTGGACTCTAGTTTTCCCAATTATTTTAGCTACTTTATTTAATCTGGCTTTTTCTAATCTAACTTCAAGTGAAACTTTTAATACCGTAAAAGTTGCTTATGTTGAAAATAAAGAAAATTTGCAGTTTCTACAATTATTAAAGTCACTAGAAAATAGTGATGATAAATTAATTGAACTAGTAATAACTAATCAAAACCAAGCAACTGAAATGTTAGAAAATAATGAAATTAGTGGTTATTATCTAGTAGATGATGATATTGAGTTAATTGTAGAAGATACCGGAATTGATGAAACAATTTTAGAAAGTATTGCCAATGAATATTTAAGTATTCAAAGTACTATGACCAACCTGGCTACAATCAATCCTGAATATTTTGCTACTCAAATAATGAATGATCTTGATTTAAGTCATAATAATTTCAAATCAATAAATTTTAGTGACAATACCGATGCAACAGTAATTTATTTTTATACTTTGATTGGAATGAATTGTTTAAATGCTAGTTTTTGTGGCTTAAGAACTACTAATCAAATCGAAGCCAATTTATCAAGACAGGGAACTAGAACTACCGTTTCTCCGATTTCTAAAGTTATTACAGTTTTATCAGGGATCATTTCAGCTTTTTTGATTCAGTTTGTAATTATGATGGTATTAATGCTTTACTTGATTTATGGGTTAAAGATCAGTTTTGGACACCAGGTAAATTATATTTTACTTTTAATTGCCGTTGGATGTTTTACAGGAGTGGCTTTAGGAAGTTTAGCTGGTAATCTGTTAAAATTTAAAAACGAAGATTATAAAATAACTTTTTTAACCAGTTTTTCTTTAATCTTATCATTTTTTTCCGGAATGATGATCATGGATATTAAATATTGGATTCAAACACATTTACCACTTTTATCATATTTAAATCCAGTTAACTTAATTACTGATGGTTTATATGCGTTATATTATTATGATAATTTAAATCGCTATACAATTAATATTATTTGTTTATTATTAATTGGAATTGTATTAATTATAGCTTCACTTCTTGTAACCAGGAGGAAACAATATGATAGTATTTAAAAATTATTTGAAGATTGCCAGAACTTATGCTTTAACAATCTTGATTTATACGTTTATTTTTCTTGGTTTAAATATTATTGTTGGAATGTATAATTCATCAGCAACTGATTATCAGTCAACTGAGGTTAATATTGCAATTATAAATCATGATGGTAAAAGTGACTTAGTTACTGGACTAACTGATTATATTAGTAAAAATGGAAACTTGATTACTATAAAAGATGATCAAGAGGCCATGCGTGATGCCTTATTTTTCCGTCAGGTTGATTATATTATGATCATTCCTGAAAACTTCAATCAAGATTTTATCAGTGGTAAGGATGTTTCAATTGAAACAATGGAATTACCAGATGCCTATAATAGTATTTATAGTAAAAATCTTTTAAATAAATATTTAAATACCGCTCGACTTTATATCAATAGTAATGTATCAGAATTTAGTACTATGATTGAACAAGACTTAAATAATACTGTTAAAGTATCATTAAATGGACAGCAAAATGATATTGATTTTAGTAAGGTTACTGATTACTATAATTTTGCAAACTACATGTTAGTGACAATAACGATGGTTGTAATTACCATGATAATGGTATCTTTCAACGAAGAAAAGATTAAACGACGTAATCTAGTAGCACCAATTAGTTATCAATCAATGAATCGCCAACTGCTTTTAGGTAATTATACTGTTGGTTTCTTGATTTGGGGACTATATGTACTGTTTAGTTTTATCTTATATCCTCAGGCAATGTTTTCATACAATGGTTTATTACTAGTGATCAATTCAATTGCATTAATGATTTTTATCCAGGTTTTCAGCTTTTTATTGACGAAGTTTACTAGTAATCGAGAGATTCTAAGTGGTATTGGTAATGTGATTGGTTTAGGCAGCAGTTTTCTTTGTGGGGCCTTTGTTCCTCAAAGTATGTTAAGTCCTTTTGTAATTTCAATAGCTAAATTTTTGCCACCATATTGGTTTATTAAAAATAATAACGAGATTGCTAAAATAGCACAATTTAATTTAGATTCATTGAATCCAATATTAATTAATATTATAATTATTTTAGCATTTGCTTTAGTTGTATATATTATTACGCAATTAGTAGCTAAGTGGCAATTAAAAAGATAAAGAGGATGAAGATAATATGGATATTGAATATGTTGAGGCAACTGCCAGTGATGCTAAATGTTTATTGGAATTTCTAAAACAGGTTGCCACAGAAACTCACAATTTAACATTCGAAGCTGATGAATTGGTTTTAAATGAACTTCAAGAAATAGAAAATATTAAAGCAAGTCATGATAGTAAAAATTCATTAATGATCTTAGCTAAAGATAATGGAAGAATCGTTGGTAACGTGACCTTATCTGGAAGTAATCGCAAAAGAATTCAACATCGTAGTAGTTTAGGAATTTCAGTTTTAAAAGAATATTGGCATCAGGGAATTGGCAGTAATCTACTAGCAGCTGCTATTGGTTATGCAATTGAAAATGATATTGCTATAATTGAATTAGAGGTGCTGGCAACTAATAAAAATGCCATTGCATTATATGAAAAGTTTGGTTTTGAAACAATAGGTGTCTATAAAGAATATTTTATTGTTAATGGTGAAACAATTGATGCTAAATTAATGAATTTATATTTATAATAGTGCTTTGAATAAAAGCACTATTATTTTTAAAAGGGGTAATTATATGCATGATATTTGGAATCCCTGGCATGGATGCAATAAAGTTAGTGAAGGTTGTTTAAATTGTTATATGTATTATATGGATAAAAGTTATGATCGGGATGGTTCTTTTATTTATAAAACTAAAAACTTTAACTATCCTTTAAGTAAAAATCGCCAAGGAGAATATAAAATCAAAAGCGGTGAATTGATACGGGTATGTATGGCATCGGATTTCTTTTTAGAAGAAGCTGATCAGTGGCGTGATGAAGCTTGGCAAATTATCAAAAAGCGTAGTGATGTTAAGTTCTTTATTTTAACTAAACGAGCTGATCGAATCAAACAATGTTTACCCTCTGACTGGAATGATGGTTATGATAATGTTATTTTGAATGTAACTTGTGAAAACCAAAAACAGACTGATAAACGAATTCCTTTATTATTAGAAATCCCAGCTAAGCATTATGGCATTATGTGTGCCCCATTAATCGGACCAATTGATTTGTCTAACTATTTAGATAATGATAAAATTGAACAAATTATTGTTGGTGGTGAAAATTATGATGGCAGTCGTCCCT
>NZ_CALUXO010000090.1 GCF_944324745.1 uncultured Thomasclavelia sp.
TATCATAAAATCATTGGAATATCTATTGATATAGCTAATATATTCTTTTATAATTTAAGATTAAAAAGGATAGATATCTTGATAGATTTCTATCCGTTTTTAATCTTCTTAAATTGACGACATTGGAATCCGATTTTCTTGCCATTACGTTCAATAATCGTATGGCATCCATCATTTCCTTCTTGTTTATTGGCTAATAAACATCCTCCATTTTGATAAATATTGGCAGCTAAAATTGGAAAATTAGCTAAAGATACATTAGCTAAGAATTGCTCAGTTCCATAATCAAACTCATGGTTTCCAGCAGCCATAACATCATAACCGGCTAAATTCATTAATTTGATTACATCAGCACCTTTAGTTAATGAAGCTAGTGGTAATCCTTGAGTAGCATCACCAGCATCAACTAAAATAGAATTGGGTGTCGCAGCTTTTAATCCAGCTAAAGTATCAATTCCAATAATACTTGTTCCATTTCCTTCTAAATAGCCATGAGTATCATTGGTATGATAAATAATTACTTCATTATCGATATTATTAGCATTTACTGGAACGATATAAGCAAATGATGATAATAAAACAAATAACGAAGCAACAATCGAAAGTAGTTTTTTCTTCATTATGTATTTTCCCCTTTCATCAATTTTAATATAGTATTTAATTACATTATAAAATAGTTATTAATGCAATAGAAGATAAACATGTTTATATTTATAATGATAAAAAATTTATCAGTAAAATAAAGAACCAGATAATGCATCTTAATGGCTATTTTTAAGAGTAATAATATGTTAATATTATTTTAAAATTAAAGGAGCATATAGTATGAAAATATTAATAACGATTTTACTTTCTTTTTGTTTAATAGGTTGTAACTCGGAAAATGAGATAGCTACAGATAACCAGGTAACTGACTTCTGGAAAGAAACTATTACAACGATGGAAGATTATGTTAGTGAAAATACTTATCAACAAGATAACTGGTCAATTAGGCTTCAAGATCCTAGCTATGTTAGTGATTTAGATCATCGCAGTATTTTGATCAGACAAGAAAATAAGCAGGATGTGACAACTGAAACAATTACCTTTTCATTACAAAATCAAAATGATCAACAGTATATCGAGTATATTTATCACTTATCAAAAATAGATGGTGATAATCGTGAGGAACAAAGTTTGTCTTTAACTTCCAATGATGATACTTTTAAATCCTATGATATGTCTTATTCAATTGAAAATTATGTTTTTGATCAATTGAATAATAATCAGGAAGCTGCTGGTCTTTTAACAATTAATCAAAATAATCAAATCATGTATGATAATTTACCACTTTTAAAAACAGCGATGACGGCCTGGTTGCAATTAATTGAAGATCTTCAAAATGATTTTAAAATTGATTATGATAATACGGATTTTGTCAACTTGCCCTTGCTTGCAAGTAAAGTAGAAATTCCTGAAGTCAATGCCATAAGTGAAAATGTGACGACAACGATTGATTATTATTCAGATGAATATGCCAATGCTCGTGGATATATTTTACAAGATGCTCTTAAAGTTTCTAAAGATTATCAAACAGGAGAATTTGGAACGATTGATATAACGAGAAATGAAACCAGTTTTGTTTCAGTTACTTTAAAGCAACGTGATGAGGCTAATTGTTATAATATTGACCAGCCTAATGATCCTGATGAATATCTAGCAGTCTATTTTAGTAACGACAGTGCTTATATCTATCTTCAATCATTATCTGATCAAGAAATAATTGCTGATGTTGATAATGGCGCAACCAATGCTCGCTATATTTTAAAAACTAGCGGTTATAAAAAATTTAATGAATCATAATAATATTAAAGGTGGACAAGAATCCACCTGTTTTATTTCCAGTATTCTTTTACCGGTTCCATTGCATTTTCTTCGTTCCAGGCAACTTCATGTCGTTCAAAATAGCCAATTACTTCATTGTCTTTATTACGAACCGGAACGAAGAACTCACGTTCACCAGTTCGTTTATTAATAACTTCAAACATTTCTTCTTCACCGGCATCAGCTCTTTTTAAAAAAGCTTCGATTTTAGTTCTTGAATTTTCATTGTGACAATTAAAAATACTTTCTCCAATTTTAAGCCGGTTACCATGACGAATTAATGCTGTTTTATTTAGATAACGAACAATATGATTTCGATCGACAAAAACTATTTCATAAGGGTAGGCATCTAATATATTTGCTAAAACTTCTTGATTTACTTCCATTTTTTATACCTCACTTCTTTATTTTCTTCATTATATCAAAGGAATTAATTATATGATATGATTATTTATAGGATAATAATGAAATATTTTAATAAAAATAGCTAAAACTATTGACCTTAGAGTTAGTCTAAGCCCTATATTAGACTTAGAAAAAGAGGTGACAAAAATGTTAGTTAAGGAAATTCAAGAGTTATTACATGTTAGTAGTCATACTTTAAGGTATTATGAAAAGATGGGGCTACTTAAACCTAAACGAGATCAAAATGGATATCGTAATTATAGTCAGGAAGATGTTTTAAAAATCAAAAAGATTCTGTTTTTAAGAGAACTGGACCTGAGTTTAGATGATATTCAAAAAATAATTAATCATGAAATTGAATTCCAGACAGTATTAAAAAATCATTTAAAACATTTAGATCAAAAAATCAGTTCCTTACAATATATTAAAGATATCTGTTTGGATTTAAAAGATCAAGAAATCCCGTTATTAGATACTATTGTTGAAGAAAATGTTTTAGCTAACCAGCAAATTGATCATCAGGAATTAAAAAAATGTTTTGAAAAAGTAATTAATTATATTAAACCATTGAAAACAGTAGTGATTGGTTATCGAATAGATTCAAATAGTTTTTTAGGATCTTTGTTATTTGTGATAATTTTATCAATAGTTGTGGGAAGTGGATTGGCCATTGGGTTACCAATTTCAATTGCTTATCTTAATCAACAGTTTATTAATAGTAATTTAAAGCCATTGCCAACATTTACAACTAATCTGACTATGACATTGATCGCTATTGGAATTTGTTTTATTTTATTAATGCTGATGATGGCCTATCACTGTGGTAAACAAAAATACCTTGAATTAACGGAGAATAATATTTCAGTTTGTTCTTTAGAATATCAAAGTCGCTGGTCAATTTTAAAAGGAATGATCAGTAAAAATTATTATAAAGGAAATCTCAATTATTCTTATCAGGATGTTATTAAAGTAAATATTAGTTTATTATTTAATACCCTGCCAGCTTATCGGGTTGGAAATTATCGCACTTATAATTTGCATTTTTATATCTTATTTAATGACGGTAACAAGTTTGAAATTGACTCAGGTCTTTATTTTGGTGAAAAATATCAGGATGCTTATCGTATTTTAGTTCAAAAAGAAGTTCCAATTGAAACAACTGATGAAATAATTAATTTTTTAAATCAAGATGAATTGAAAATGTACGATTATTTTGAAAATATTTATCACTTAAATTCATCGAAATCAAAAAAGCTATAATGCTTATGTGGGTTATATGTTTGGACAAAAAAATAGCGATAAACCAGTTTTGTTTATTGGTGAAGTTGATTTATCACTGGCGGATCAATATGGAGAAATTCCGATTTTTAAAAAGCATGAACAAGGGCGTCGTGATTGGCGAAATGATTTATATGCAAAATTGTATCTTGAAGCATAGAGGTTTGAATTATTCAAACCTCTTTTTTTTATAAGTTTTTCTTATTGTTTCAATTAGATATCAAAATTGTTTATTAGAAAAAATAATCATAAAATATAGTTGTCAAGAAGGAAAGGTGATAAAGATGAGTAAAAATTTAGTTATATATTTTTCCCATGAACATGAAAATTATGTTTCTGGTAATATTGTTACTTTAGAAATTGGCAATACTAAAGTCGTTGCCAATAAGATAAAAGATATGATTGGTGCCGATATTTTTGAAATCGAACCATTGCATGATTATCCAGTAAATTATCATCAATGTACTGATGTAGCTAAAGAAGAATTAAATAGTAATGCCCGACCAAAAATTACTAATATCATTTCGCATATTGATGAATATGAAAATATCTTTTTAGGATATCCTAACTGGTGGTCAACTATGCCAATGTGTGTTTGGACTTTTTTAGAAAGTTATGATTTAAGTGGTAAAAATATTTATCCATTTTGTACTCATGAAGGTAGTGGTCTAGGTCAAAGTGTCAAAGATCTTCAAAAATTATGCCCTAACAGTAAGATTCATCAAGGATTGGCAATTAGGGGCAGTCAAGTTAAAAATTTTGATAATCAAATTAAACAATGGCTTAGTGAGGTGTTATAAATGGCAATTAGTGAAAAAGCAAAAGCATATCATGAAAAAATGTTTCCTGGTTATGAATCACAGTTATTAAAAACTGATCCTGAATTTATTGAATTATTTGATAACTTTGCCTTTGATGAAGTTGTCAATCATGATGATTTAGATGATAAGACAAGATTTATCGCTATTTTGGCAACTTTACTTGGAAGCCAGGCTATCGATGAATTCAAAGCGATGTTGACAGCTGCTTATAATTTTGGAATTAGTCCTGTGGAAATGAAAGAGATCGTATATCAAGGGGTGGCTTATTTAGGTATAGGTCGCGTATTTCCATTTTTGCATGCAGTTAATGATTTTTGTAAAGATAATGGAATTAAATTACCATTACCTGGACAAAGCACAACAAATCAACAAAATCGCTTAGAAAAAGGAATACAAGCCCAAGTTGCTATTTTTGGGGAAGAAATGCGTGATTTTTATCAATCTGGTCCTCAAGAATCTAAACATATTAATTATTGGCTGGCAGATAATTGTTTTGGTGATTATTATACTAGAAATGGTTTAGATTATAAGCAAAGAGAATTGATTACTTTTTGTTTTTTAGCAGCTCAAGGGGGATGTGAACCACAACTGGTATCACATGCTGAAGCTAATATTAAACTTGGGAATGATAAAGACTTTTTGATTAAAGTAATATCACAATGTGTTCCATTCATTGGATATCCACGCAGCTTAAATGCTTTAAGATGTGTCAATGAAGCAAGTAAATAAGGAGGTTATGAAAATGAAAAATGTAATGATTGTTACTGGAGCCGGTCAAATTAGTATGGCGATTGCCAGAAGAGTTGGTTATGGAAAAAAGATTATTTTAGGTGATAAAAATATTGAAAATGCTAATAATATTGCTAAGATCATGAACGATGCCGGATTCGATGCTGTACCATTTGAAATGGATCTATCATCAAGAGAATCGATTTTAGCGATGATTAGTGAAGCTAAAAAATATGGTGATATTACGATGTTAGTAAATGGAGCAGGTGTTTCTCCAAGTCAGGCACCAATCGAAGCTATTTTAAAAGTTGATTTATATGGTACGGCAGTATTGTTAGAAGAAGTTGGTAAAGTTATTAAAGAAGGTGGGGTTGGAGTTACAATTTCTAGTCAATCAGGACACCGGATGCCAGCTTTAACCCCAAAAGAAGATGAACTATTAGCTACAACTCCAACTGATGAATTATTAAAATTAGATATGTTACAACCAGAAAATATCAAAGATACTTTACATGCTTATCAAATTGCTAAAAGATGTAATGAAAAACGAGTAATGGCTGAATCAGTTAAATGGGGTGAAAAAGGGGCTAGAATTAATTCTATTTCACCAGGAATTATTGTTACGCCATTAGCTATTGATGAATTCAATGGACCACGTGGTGATTTCTACAAAAATATGTTTGCTAGATGTCCAGCCGGACGTCCTGGTACTGCTGATGAAGTAGCTAATGTAGCTGAGTTATTAATGAGTGATAAAGGAGCTTTTATCACTGGATCTGATTTCTTGATTGATGGTGGGGCTACTGCTTCATATTTCTATGGACCATTAAAACCTGAAGAATAATTAAAAGTGCTTTAATCGCGCTTTTTTTAATACCAATATTTTTTAGATGATTTATAATATTAGTAGGGAAGCTTTTAATATTTGGAGGTTAATTGCAGTGGAAGAAATATCAAGGAAGCGATTTAAAAAATTATTATATTATTTTCTATTATTTATGGGAATTGGAGTGGATATGACGTTAGAAATTAATTATTGTTTTACTTTTGCAATCGTTTTTTTAGGACAGTTATTGTTATTAGAAGAGAAAAAATTATCAGAAATATTGATTAAGGAGTATATCATTGGCTTATTAATTATCCCAGTTATTTGTAAGCTGGTTATTAAATTTTTATTTTAGAAGGGGGAAGCGTTTTGTATAATCATCAATTAGACACTTTTATTAAAGTAGCTGATGCTGGCAGTTTTAATAAAGCTTCAGAGGAATTATATATTTCACCAAATGCCGTTATGAAACAAATTAATTTATTAGAAAGCAGTTTGGGCTTTTCTTTATTCGAACGAACACATCGGGGAATTAAATTAACTGCAGCTGGTAAATCATTATATCAAGATGCTAAATATTTAATTGAGTATTCCTATCAGGCAATCGAACGAGCTCGAAATTTTTCTGATTCATCAAAAGAAGTTTTAAGAATTGGAACATCATTGACCACGCCGGTTAATTATTTAATTAATTTATGGACAGCAATTATTGAAAAGATGCCAGGCTTAAAATTTGATCTAGTATCATTTGAAAATACTCCTGAAAATGCTCGAGAAATCATGAAGAATTTTGGTAATAATATTGATTTAGTAGTGGGAATTTATAATAATGAATTTTTAATTGAACGCCAGTGTCAGGCGTTAAAACTTTATGATGCTCCTATTTGTTTAACGATGTCACGGGCACATCCATTAGCTAATCGTCAAGATTTAACGCTAGCCGATTTAGAAAATCAAAAGGTCATGATTATTCGTCAAGGCTACTTCCAGGCTTTTGATTTACTTAGAGCCGATTTATTAAATAATCTTCATAATATTGAAATAATTGATATTCCTTTTTTTAATATTAAAGTTTTTAATCGCTGTGAAAATGAAGAAATGATCTTACTGACAATTAATGATTGGCATAATATTCATCCCTTGTTAAAAACAGTTAAGATTAATTGGAAACATACGATTCCAGTCGGAATTTTATATTCATTACAACCAAGTGCGTTAGTAAAACGTTTTTTAACAGTAATTGAACAAATTAATAGTTAGTATGAACTAATGGGTGATAACTATCATCTAATTGCGACTTCTGCTGATTTAAGGTTTTTGTTACAGTATAACTGTAGAAAACAGGAGGTAGCGTAATGAAAACTAGAATATTAGGACAAGGTTTAGAAGTATCCGCAATAGGACTTGGATGTATGGGAATGGATCATGCTTATGGGGCTCCCGCTGATCGTCAGGAGATGATCAAATTAATTAGACATGCGGTAGAATTAGGATGCAATTTTTTTGATACCGCAGTCGTATATGGTGAAGCTAATGAGCTATTACTGGGAAAAGCTTTGGAAATATATCCGCGTGAAAAGGTTAAAATTGCCACTAAATTTGGAATCACCGGACAACGATTAGTTAATGGAAAACCTGAAAATATATTAGATAGTAAGCCAGATTCGATTAAAAAACAATTAGATGAATCACTTAAAAGATTAAATGTTGATTATATTGATTTATATTATCAACATCGAGTTGATCCTGAAGTAGAACCAGAAGTAGTTGCTTCGGTAATGAAAGAATTAATCGTTGAAGGAAAAATAAAACATTGGGGCTTATCTAATGCCCCACTAGATTATTTAAAAAGAGCTCATGCTATATGTCCGGTGACTTGTATTGAAAATCAGTATTCAATGGTTTTTAGAAGTCCGGAAGAAGAAATATTCAAAGTGTGTGAAGAATTAGGAATTGGCTTTGTTGCTTATAGTCCACTAGGAAATGGTTTTTTAAGTGGCAAATATACCAAAGATACAAAATATGCTGAAGGTGATTTTAGAAATACGATGGGAAGATTTAGACCAGAAGTAATGGAAACAAATCAGGCCTTGTTAGATTTGTTAGCTAAAATTGCTGAAGATAAAAAGGCAACTAGTGCCCAAATTGTTTTAGCCTGGGAACTGGCGCAACGTCCATGGATCGTCCCAATTCCAGGAACTACTAAAATCCATCGTTTAGAGGAAAATTTAGGTGGAGCTAAGATTGAACTAAGCAACGAGGAATTACAAAAAATCAATCAGGCTTTAGATAATTTAGAGATTGATGAAACGCATTTTTAAAAGCAGCTGGTAACAGCTGCTTTATTCTTGGGTCAATAATTTTCGATAACTTAAATCAATACCAATAGCACCAAGGGGTGCTGTAATTAAAATTCCTAAAACGGCTACTGATAAAACAATCGGACCACAGCTTAATCCCATTGCCAGGGGAACAGAACCGATAGCAGCTTGAACCGTTGCTTTAGGAAGATATGCAATGATACAAAATAATCGTTCCTTGAAATTTAAGTTTGTTTTAAATAGACAGATCGATACTCCAATTGAACGGAAACATAATGCTAAAAAGATCATCAAAATGGCTGCAATTCCAGCGTCCATAGTATAACGAATATCAACGGCTGCTCCAACTAAAACAAAGAGTAAAACTTCAGCCCCGATCCACAGCTTACCAAATTTTTCAGATAAACGATTAGTGACATTTTTAGGACTTTTGATTTTAATCATACAAGCCATTGCTACTACTGCTAATAAACCCGAAATGGAAACAATATCTGATAACCAAGTTTCAATTGCCATTAATAAAAATGATAAACCAAGAATGATAATAATTTTAGTACTGTTACGAATATAATGATTATATTTATAAGTCATTTCAAAGATAATAGTAACGATATAACCGACAACAGCTCCTAAAATAACCCCAAGAATAATAGAAACTGGAATGTTAATAAAATCAGTTATATTAGCACTGCCACCTTGGGCCATTGATGAAAAAGTTGAAAATAAAACAATAACAAAAATATCATCACAAGAAGCTCCAGCTAAGATAAATTGAGGAATACTTTTGTTAGTTCCATATTTACCATCCATCAGCTGAACCATTCTAGGAACCACAACCGCCGGTGATACAGCCGCTAAAACAGAACCCATGACAGCAGCTTCAATTCGTGTAATATGAAGAATTGATGGTGCTAGTAATAAAAACCCAAGAATTTCAAAACTGGCAGGAACAAAAGACATCATAATGGCTGGACGGCCTACTTTTTTTAAATCTGATAAATTTAATGACAGCCCAGCTTTTAATAAAATAATAATTAAAGCCATTTGTCTTAATTCCGATGAAATTGATAAAATAGAATCATCAAGTAAGTTTAGAGCATAAGGACCAATTAAAATCCCAGTAATCAATAATCCAATCAACCGTGGTAACTTAAATAATTGAAAAATCCCTCCAATCAATAAACCAATGATAAAAATAAACGCTAGTGATGTTAACATATTAATCCTCCTCATAAAAATTAAAAAGCTGACGATTTCCACGATAAAAAATCGTAGAAGTCATCAGCTTATTACAGCGGTTTAGGTTTTTACCAAGGGAGAACTTCATTCCCTGATAGTATTATAAAAAAATTAGTAATGAATGTAAAGAAGAAAATAATTGTAATTGGTAATAAAGCTTGTTATATTTTAGATAAAGTGGAGGGTGATATAATGTATATTCGTCAAGCAACAGTTGCTGACTATGAATTAATTTACGATTTGGTTAAAGAAGCTTTTAAAACGGCCAAAGAAACTGATGGAACTGAGCAGGATTTTGTCGTAAGTTTACGAAACAGTGAAAATTATTTACCCGAATTAGAATTTGTCGCTGTTCAAGACGATCAGTTAATTGGTCATATTATACTAACTAAACAAGTAGTTCAATCTTCTGAAGGATCTTATCAGGCATTATTACTAGCACCGCTTTGTGTTGCCAAGGGTTATCGTAATCAAGGAATTGGTGGTCAGTTAATTGAATATGCTAAAAAAGCTGCTTTAAAAGCTGGTTATCAGGCAATCTTTTTGCTTGGTGATTATAATTATTATGGCCGCTTTGGATTTCAGGCAGTTAGCCATTATCAAATAAAAAATATTACAAATGTCTTGGATGAATATGTTTTAGGCTGTGAACTAGTAGATGATGCTTTATTAGATATTCATGGCACGATAAAATTGGTATAAAAACAGCTAATGACAAAAAGCATTAGCTGTTTTGATTAATCATGATAATCTTGTTCATATTTTAGAATTTCACCAGTGCTGGCATTAATATCGATTTCGTATTCGTAATGACCATTTTTGATTTCAATTTCATAAACCAGTATATGATCATCATGATCTAATTCGCTTTTAACTAAATAACCACCACCAGTTTTATTTAAAGCAATGTTTTGGGCTTCTTCAGCACTGATAATATTATTAGTAGTTTGATTTGTCGCTGGATCAGTGTTTTGCGTAGTGTTAGTTGTAGTGTCATTATTATCAATAGGGGTTACGTTGCTTTCAGTAGTAGTATCACTGACATAGTTTTTATCTCTTTCTTTTTTTAAGATTGTACCGCTATTAGCATCAACTTCAATCTCATATTTTTCACTATCAGTAACGATAGTAAAATCATAGTAAGTAATACCATCATCATAATCTTGTTTGGCTTTTAAAACTTTTTTTCCTTCAACTTCAGCTACTGCAATATCTTGGGCTTCTTCTAGCGTCAAAGCATTGACTTTACTGTTGCTGCCACAACCGGCTAGTAAGATTGTTAATAGGGCTAATATTATAATTTTTTTCATGTTTTTCAACTCCTTTTCTTTTTTCATCTATATCTTAACCTATTTTTTGAATTAAAACCTTAAAGTAACATAATAATTAAATAAGAAAATTCTCATAATTATTCTTGACTTCGAGTTAACTTGAAAGGCTATAATTTTAACGAAAGGATGTGAAAGCCATGGAGCGACCATATATTATTTGTCACATGCTGCAATCAATTGATGGTAAGATTGCTGGCAACTTATTTGATTTTGCCACAACCCTAAAATTATCTTCATATTACCAAAAAATGTCTACTGATTTTCATGGTGATGCGATTGTTTATGGCAGTGTAACCTTAGTAGAACGATATGGAAATAGTAAAAACCTTGATTTAAGCAATTTTTCTAATTATCAAACTGATTGTAAAGATTTTGTTTATCGAGATGAAAAAAAACAATGGGTTATCGGAATTGATCCTCTAGGTGAAATTGGCTGGGATGCTAGTTGTTTAAAAAGCGATCGTCTATTAAATAAAAATGTTATTGTAATATTAAGTGATGAAGTAAGTGATAGTTATTTAGGATATTTACGTAGCTTAAATATCTCTTATTTAATTGCTGGGACTAAAGATGATTTAGATCTAGTGATGGCTATGCAGAAATTGAAAGATTTATTTGGAATTAATAAAATCACGCTTCAAGGTGGTGGTATTATTAATGATAGCTTTTTAACATTAGGTCTAATTGATGAAATTAGTTTGATCATTGCTCCAATTGCCAGTGGTGATAATACAGCAACATTATTTAGTGATGGTAAACATTTATTGAATCCAGTTAATTCTAAAGAGTTTGTATTAAAACAGTGTCAGCCATTGGAAAACTCAGGAGTTTATTTAAATTATCAAAAACATTAGTAAATTCTCTAATAAAACAGAGAATTTTTTCTTTTTGTAGTATAATTAGAGATATTTAGAAAGGAAATGATTATGAAGATTGTTGATGGCAGTAAATATCTAGAACAAGTAAAAGATTTGATTGTTGAATATACTCAGTTTTTAAATCGTGATTTGAGTTTCCAAAATTTAGAAGCTGAATTGAATGATTTAAAAAGTAAATACACCGGAAATCATGGACGGATTTTAGTCGCTGTCACTGATGATAATCAGGTAGTTGGTTGTGTTGCCTTTTATCGTCATGATCAAAATCGCTGTGAAATGAAACGTTTATATGTAAGACCACAATATCGAAATCAAAAAATTGCTTCTAAATTAGTGAGTAATATCATTAAAGAAGCAAAAAATTGTGGTTATCAAGAAATGGTTTTAGATACAATTAAACCATTGAAAGCAGCAATTTCCTTGTATCAGCAATTCGGCTTTCAGAAAACCCAACCATATTATCATAATCCGATGGATGATGTTTTGTATTTTAAATTATCTTTAAATGGTGGTGAAAATGATGGAATTATTTGATCAGGCTAAAAAGAGATTTAATGAGTATATTAGTAATTATGATTTGAGCCAAAGTTTAATTAAATTAAAAGTAGTACATAGTTTTCAGGTTGTTAATAATATGGAATACTTGTGCCAGGAACTTAAATTAGATGATGAGGATTTACAGCTGGCTTTAATAATTGCTTTGTTGCATGATTTAGGGCGCTTTGAACAATATCGTATTTATCATAGTTTTGAAGACTATAAAACAATTGATCATGCCTTGTTTTCCAGTCAGTTATTGTTTGATCAGGGATTGATCAAAGAATTTATCAGTAATCGCAAATATGATTCATTAATTAAAGTAGCGATTGAACAACATAATAAATACCAAGTAACCGGTACTTTTAGTGAGCGTGAATTATTATTTATTCATTTAATTCGTGATGCTGATAAGTTAGATAATTTTCGGGTCAAAGAAACAGAAAGCTTTGAAACGTTATTAAATGTTACTAAAGAACAGCTGGAAAAAGAAAGCATTAGTGATGGCGTTTATGATCAATATTTACAGTGTCAGCTTATTTATAGTCCCAGCCGTCAAACTAACTTAGATAAATGGTTATCTTATATTGCTTTTATTTTTGATTTACATTTTGATGCCAGTAAGAAATATATTCGGGAAAATGACTATATTAATCGTTTATTTAATCGGGTGGCGCCAAGACAAACTAAAACAGCAAACCAATATCATCAATTACAGCTATTATCATTAAAATATCTTGAGGAATAAAAGATGGATCTTCTAAAACAATTACAGGAACATCATGATTTAAGTGAAAATGAATTAGTCATTGCCACTTATATGATTGAACATATTGAAGAAATTCCTAAATTATCAACCCGAGAATTTGCCCAAAGGACATATACTAGCGCTACATCAATTATTCGATTTATCAAAAAGCTAGGATATCATAATTATAATGAGTTTAAATATAATATTGGAAATGTATTAAAGAATCTACGTCTAGATACTTATCAAATTGATTTTAATGAAGATACATTGTCATTAGTTAATAAAATGGCTCAGCTAGAAATCGATGCTATTAATCAAATGAAAGAAATGCTTTCAATTACTACATTGAATAAACTAATTGAATTAATAGAAGCAACTAATTATTTAGATATTATTGCTAATGATACCAATGCTAAAATAGCACAATACGCTGCTCATTGTTTAAGCAATGTAGGCAAAATTGTCACGGTTTATCATGAAATAGATAAACAATTAAATTTTACTTTTAGTGTTTCTAATGATCATTTAGTAATCATTTTAAGTAAATTTGCTTTAAATACTTACTTACTAGAAATGGCATTAACGTTAAAACGAAGAAGAATTACTACTATTGCTATTACCAATAATCATCAAAATAAACTGGCAGATTATTGCAGCTATACCATCAATACCCCATTTGAAAGTAAAATGGATCGAATTGGTGAATTGCGATATTTTACCGCGTGTAAATATTTTTTTGATCTAATTTATAGTATTTTAGTATCACATGACTTGAAAAAGAGTCAAAAAATGGAAGAACTTTATAATCAAATTTTCTTTAAAAAAATCTAAATATGTTATCTGGTAACTTAAATTGGTAAAATAATTAGCTAAATTAGGTTACTACGTTTCTAAATTAACCAAAAATATTGATGAAAAAGTGACAAAATATTATATTTAAATTAATGAGTAGGAGGATTGATTATGGCTAAAGTAAAAGTTACCGTTATTGATAAAAAATGTTATCCAGAATTACAGGAAAAATATTGTGCTGATCCTAAAGCAGGACCATGTCCGATATTTGAAGTTGGACAAGAATTTATTTTAGAACGGGGCAATGGCAAAGATGATTTTTGGCATATGTTAGATGGTAAGTTCTGTGCTGAGGCTTGGGATTGTGTGAGTCGGTACATTTATGCTGGTTTGCAGGGTGGTTCGATTATGAAAGGCTGGATGAAAAAAGAAAATGAAATGATTGCCTGCTGCAATGATGGAACAAGACCAGTAATTTTTAAAATCGAACGAATTGATGAATAAAATAAGGCCATTGAATGAAAATTCAGTGGCCTATTTATCTAAATAAATAGTAAAAGTAGTTCCCTGATCAATCTTACTTTTTACCTCGATCGTTCCTTTAGATAAATCAACGATTTTTTTGACTAAAGAAAGACCTAACCCTTTTCCCTTAGTGGCTCTTGAAGCATCACCTTGATAAAATTTATCAAAAATATGTTTAATAATCTCTGGTTCCATCCCAATTCCATTATCTTCGATTACGACAATAATTTTGGTATCATCAGTTTTAAGATTTATTTTAATTGTGCCATTTTCATCAGTGAATTTAATGGCATTATTAATTAGATTGATCCAAATTTGTTTTATTAATTCAGGATTGCCATAATATTCAACTGCTTCTAAACTCAGTTCTAAGTTAACATTTTTACTTTTCCAATCATCTTGCATCATTAAAATAGTATTACGAATCTGTTCATCGAGTGAAAAAGTCTTTTTGTTTGTAATGATCATCTGGTTTTCTAATTTGGTTAAAAGCAAGATATTTGACGACAAATTAGCTAAACGTTTTGATTCACTAATAATAATTGAAAGATAAAGTTTTCGTTCTTCTTTGGTTATATCATCACGTTCTAATTCTTCTGCAAAGCCAATGATTGAAGAAATTGGGGTTTTAAATTCATGAGAAAAATTATTGATAAAATCATTTTTGAATAATTCAATACTGGCTAATTGTTGAGTCATGACATTAAAGCTGGAAATTAATTCGGTGATTTCTGTTTTTTTATTATTGATTAAATTAGTTTCAGGAATTGTATA
The DNA here is from genome assembly GCF_944324745.1 of uncultured Thomasclavelia sp. Classification (GTDB taxonomy): domain Bacteria; phylum Bacillota_I; class Bacilli_A; order Erysipelotrichales; family Coprobacillaceae; genus Thomasclavelia. The sequence continues at coordinate 15,071 of NZ_CALUXO010000090.1, forward strand.
ATTAAAATTGCTTTGACCAATCTCTTTAGTAGCATTGATTACTTGCTGCAACGGTTTTAAAACTGTCTTACTAATGATGATGGTCACTAAAGTACCAACGGCAATTGCAACAATCGTAGCGATAATTATTAGTAAAATGGGTACCCGTCTTATTTGTGCTACCCCGATACTACCATAATTTTTAAGAATTAAATAAAGTAAGATAAAACTAATGAAACCGGTAATTATCAAAATAAAAAAGACAAATAGAATTAATGATTTTCTTAAGCTGCTAACATGTTTCATTTTTCAACTGCCTCATATCCTAATCCTCGAATAGTGACAATTTCAAAATCAGGATTATCTTTAAACTTATTACGTAAACGATTAATATGGACATCGATCGTGTGTTCATCACTTTCAGAATCCATATTCCAAATATTTTCCATTAATTGTCTTCTTGTAAAAATCCGTCCTTTATATGAAAGTAAATGAAATAACAATAAAAATTCTTTTTTAGGTAATTCGATTATTTTATTGTTCGTAGTTACAGTTAGACAATCATAATCAAGGGTTGTGTTTTTGATTACAATTTGTTTTTCCGTTGAAATTTTGGCTCTTCTAAGCAGGGCTTTAATTCTTAAGACCATTTCTTCATAATCGATGGGCTTAGTCATATAATCATCAACACCGGAAAGGAAACCTTTTCGTTTATCTTCGATCGTTTCTTTAGCAGTAATCATCAAGATAGGGATATTAGGATTATCTTTTCGAATGATTTCAGTTAATTCATATCCATTGATTTTTGGCATCATGACATCAACGATCATTAAATCAATCGAAGTTGATTCATATATTTTTAAAGCAATTGCCACTTGGCACCACAAAGGACATCAAAACCTTCACGTTTTAAAGTTTTTTCAATTAATAAACGGGTATTAATTTCATCATCAACGACTAATATTTTGATCATTTATATTCACCTCGTAGCTTTATTGTAACTTAAAGTAAGAAATTTTGAAGTCAAAAGTTGTACTTTGATATAAAAAGTTGCCGTTGACTGTAGAGGCTATTGAAGAAAACATTTTTGATGTTGCCGGGATAAGAGTAATTTGTTCCTTTGAAAAAGACATTTATCTATTAGCTGATTGTCTGTTGCAACAAGATGATATTAAATTAATTAGAACTAAAGATTATATCAAGTATCCTAAAGATAATGGTTATCGCAGTCTACATTTAATCATGAAGTTCCTATCTTTTTAAAAAAATGAAAAAAGAGCAATGAAAGTAGAAGTCCAACTTAGAACAATAGCGATGGATTTTTGGGCTAGTTTAGAACATAAATTACGCTATAAAAAGAATCTAGATGCATCGACTACTAAAGCAATATCGAAACAACTGTTAGATGTGCACAAATTAGTTCTATGCTTGATGATAAAATGCAAGAGATTCATCCTCAAATCAATAATTATTAATCGTTAGGAAGTGATAGAATGCAAGAAATTAAGCCGTATTTATATTATTGGATCATTGCCGTTGTTATATTATTATTGCTAAACTGGCTGTTTTTTCTAGATTTGTACAAAAATCAAGTTGAGGAAGTTGATTATGGAACCTTTATGAAAATGACTGAGGATAAAAATATAGGTTATGTGGAAATTGGTAGTGATACGATTACATTTACTGACAAAGATAAAGATAAAGTTTATGAAACAGGGATGATTGAAGATCCAGGATTAGTAGATCGTTTATATAACTCTAATGCTGAGTTTAAAACAAATATTTCCAGCGATGTTTCACCATTTGTCTATATTTTGGTTAATTATATTTTGCCAGTAGTTATTTTTGTCGCTATTTGGCGGGTCATTAGCAAAAAAATGACCGAAAAAATTAATAATGGTTTTAACCCGGTCAACTCAATGGCCTTTGGTCGTAGTAAAAGTGGTGCTAAAGTGTATGTCAAATCTACCGATGGAATTAAGTTTGATGATGTAGCTGGTGAAGATGAAGCTAAAGAGCTGTTAAGTGAAATTGTTTCATTTTTACATAATCCGAAAAAATATCAGGAAATTGATGCCTCATTACCTAAAGGAGCCTTATTAGTTGGACCACCAGGAACTGGTAAAACTTTATTAGCAAAAGCTGTCGCTGGGGAGGCTGAAGTACCATTCTTTTCAATTTCAGGTTCTGAATTTGTCGAGATGTTTGTAGGTATGGGAGCTTCAAAAGTTCGGGATTTATTTAAACAAGCTCAAGAAAAAGCACCATGTATTGTTTTTATTGATGAAATTGATGCTATTGGTAAAAAACGTAATGGTCAATTCAGCAGTAATGATGAACGGGAACAGACACTTAATCAGTTGTTGACTGAAATGGATGGTTTTGATAGTTCAAAAGGTGTCGTTATTTTAGCAGCAACTAACACGCCAGATTCATTGGATCCAGCATTATTAAGGCCAGGTCGTTTTGATCGACGGATCCCAGTAGAATTACCGGATCTAAAAGGACGTGAAGAAATTCTAAAAGTCCATGCTAAAAAGATTAAAACTGAAAAGAATAGCGATTATAGCGCTATTGCTAAAGTGGCTGCTGGTGCTTCTGGAGCCGAACTGGCTAATATTGTTAATGAAGGGGCTTTAAAAGCGGTTCGTGAAGGTCGTAAATTTGTTACCCAAAGTGATTTAGAAGAAAGTGTTGAAGTTGTTATTGCCGGATATCAAAAGAAAAGTCGGGTTCTTTCAAATAAAGAAAAACTTATCGTTGCTTATCATGAAATCGGCCATGCTTTAGTGGCCGCTAAACAAAGTGATTCCGCTCCGGTTCGTAAAATTACCATTATTCCTAGAACTTCAGGAGCTCTTGGTTATACGCTTCAAGTTGATGATAATGATCACTTTTTAATGAGCAAAGAGGAATTAGAAAACAAGATTGCTACATTAATAGGAGGTCGGGCAGCAGAAGAGTTAATCTTTAATCGAATGACGACTGGCGCTTCTAATGATATTGAACAAGCAACTAAAATTGCTAAGGCAATGGTCACTCGTTATGGAATGAGTGATGAATTTGATATGGTTGCGATGGTAAATCAGACGAGCCAGTATTTAGGTGGCGATAATTCGATGACTTGTTCGGCAGCGACAGAAGCTAAAATTGATGAAGAAGTTAACACTTTAATTAAAACGCAACATCAAAAAGCTATGGATATTTTAAAAGAAAACATTGATAAGTTACATGAATTATCTAAATATTTATATGAACATGAAACGATTACTGGTGAAGAGTTCATGATGATTTTAAATACGAAATAAATTATGACCACTGAATTATTGTTCAGTGGTCAAATATTGATAATCTTCATAATTAATTAGCATATTTTTATTTAATTGAATCAAATATATATTACTATCTTGATCAACAAGTGTTAGGTAATCAGGAGTATCATAACCGCTAAGTGGCTCGCTGACAGTAAATGTGTTTTCCTTGTTTAAAAATGTCTTTGAAAAAGTTTGGGCTAATTCTATCGCTTGACTTTCATCGATAACATCATCTTTCAATTCATTATCAACAAATCCATATTCTTTACTAACATATTGCACTAACTTATCATCTTGAAAAACAAAGTCCAATCTTAAAGTTGGATCTTCTTTAGCATTAGCGATACTAATAATTTTTTCATTGCTTTCATTAATCGTAAAAACATCTTGATCATCATTATTTAATTCCTGATATACTTCTTCTGGTACAAAGGTTTCAATTTGTGACATTAATTCATCGACTACCGGATCTGACTCGATTGTTTGATTTGGGGTACATCCAAATAGACCAAGACATATTAGGATCACGAAGCTAATTTTTTTAACCATTTTCATCCCTCCTAAAGTGTATTAGTATTTAATTTCCCTGAAGATAACATCAATCATTGTTATTATAACATAGTTTATAGATTGATAACATCATCTAAAAAGAGTAGATTATGAGATAGAAGAGTGATAATTGTGATAATTATATAATTTAATCGCACTATTTTGGGTAGTTTGTTGTAGAATATAAAAATTAAATAACAAATAATATTTATTCCAATAAATATTTGATATCTTTTTTTAGTTATGATATTCTTAATTTATAGGTGGTGATGTTATATGGCAAAATATGAAACAGTTGCTCAGGATATTGTAGCAAGAATCAAGCAAGGGGAGTTTGAAAAAAGTTCTAAATTGCCAACTGAAGATGAAATGATAGAATATTATCAGGTTTCACGCAATACAATTCGTTCAGCATTAAAGCTGCTTACTAGTCAGGGAATTATTTATTCAAGGCAAGGAAGTGGGTTTTATATTCGTCAAAGAAATAATGAAAATAGTATACCGATAATGGGAACTAATGGTCTTACTTATGATTTTCCTAATAATACTTTTACCAATCAGGTTCTTTCGATTGAATTATTAGAAGCTGATGAAAAGTTAGCTAAAAAAATGTTGTGTGAGCTTGGGGATTTAATTTATTATTGTAAGCGTCTAAGAATTCTTGATGATAAGAAATTTGCTTTGGAGTTAAGTTATTATAGTAAAAAAGTAGTCCCATATTTAGGACGTGAGATTGCAGAGCAATCGATATATAGTTATCTGCAAAATGATTTAAAACTTAAATTTGGGTTTGCCGATAAAAATATTTGTGCGATTAAATTGGATGAATATCAATCGGAGTTATTAGGTTTAAATCCTGGTGATCCGGGATTGGTAGTAGCGGATACGGTTTATCTAGATAATGGGGTTTTATTTAATACGTCGCAAATAATTTATAATTATAAATATGTTAGTTTTTATGCGGCAGCTATTCGTTGAGATAGAGTTTGACTCTATCTTTTTATATTATTTGTTGGAATAAATTTTATGAAAACGCTTTACATTTTAAAAATAAGTTTTATAATATGATATATTGATACCAATAAATTCAAACAATTCTAATAAATGGGAGGGCAAAATGAAAAAGAAACTAATAGGAAAAATATTAAAAGTAATAGTATTAGTAACGATGATTTTCGGAAATGTTCCAATAAATGTTTTTGCTTTAGAAAGCGAACCTCGGGAACCTTTGATGTTTGAAGATTTTGAAGGATCAGATAATGATATTCAAGCAACAAATGACGCAAATCTTAATATCGTTGATGGATCAGCTACTGGTATCGGGAATAAGGTTGCCAGTCTTGAAGTAACCAGCAGTGATTGGCCTAGCTTAACTTATCGCAGTATGATCGTCAAAAAAGAACAACCAGTAGATGTATCTTCTTATAAGTATGTTACTCTATGGGTAAAAGATGCTGGAGCAAACAGTGTCCGCGTATCTTTAATTGATAGTCAAGGTCGAAGTGTTGAAGGAGAATGGACTGGAAATGTAACAGCTGGAAAGTGGACTCAGGTATCAATCGGTCTTGATCTCTTTAGTACTTTAGATTTAACACAAATTACTGGTATTTATGTTGGTGAATGGAATGCGGGGACATATTTAATTGATGATATTCAATTTAGTGATATTACTGCAAAAGATTTAGCAGTTAATGCCAGTGTACCTTCAGGTACCTATAATGATAGTTTTGAAGTTAGTTTAAGTGCTCAGGCAGGACAGATTATTTATTATACTACTGATGGTAGTCAGCCTACTAATCAAAGTAGTGTATATCAAGGGGTAATTGAAGTTAATGATGATATGGTAATTAAAGCAATAGCATATCAAAATGGTAATATTAGTGATGTGTATGAATTTGATTATAAAATCGATCATAGTGATAATTCAAATTATACTCCTGTTGTCGTTCAAACTTTTGAAGATGGTATTAATGCAGTTGCTGCCAGCAATGCATCTTGTCAACTGGTAAGTGATGAAAAGCATAATGGTAAGCAAAGTTTAAAATATGTCAAAGAAGTAAGTAATGGAACTTCTAAAACTGATGGAAATATTAAAATTGATTTTAATCATCCAGTTAATGTATCTGATTTAAAATATTTTGCTTTTTATATTAAAGATACTCAAGGAAGCAATACAATGCAATTATCTTTAATTGATGAAGATGGTAATGAATCAAGTTATGATTGGCGTTCTCCATCAACTTCTAAAAATAACTGGAGTCAATATTATATTAAATTATCAGATATTAGTGGTATTGATAAGACAAAAGTAACTGGTGTTCGAATGGGACAATGGAATGCTGGAACTTATTATATTGATGATTTATATTTTGATAATTACTTATCAACTGGAGTTCCAGATATGACTCCTAGTCAACCAAAAGCTAATATTGAATCTGGATATATTTTTAAGGATTCGATTGAGGTAAGTTTAACTAATGATATGAATGCATCAATGTATTATACATTAGATGGTAGTCAACCAACAGTTAATAGTACTAAATATGATGGTATGATTACGTTAAATGATACTGCAACAATTAAAGCTGTAAGTTATGATAATGGTGAATATAGTGAAGTAGTAACATTAAATTACTATCAAGATAGTAATATCATTAGTGATGTTGTTGCTAGTAAAGCTTCAGGAAAATACTCAAAAGAAATGAGTGTTGCTTTACAGGCCGATGGTTTAGATATTTACTATACACTTGATGGCTCTACACCATCTTTATCAAGTGCTAAGTATACGGAGGCAATTACCGTTAATCAAACAACAGTAATTAAAGCTATTTCTTATGATGGTGATAAATTTGGAAATGTGATGACTTTTGAATATAAATTTCCAACAGCACCACAACAAGTATATCCAAGTACTGATCAGCTATTATTTAATAGCGCTTCATCAGTAGAATTATTATCAGATCCTGATGCAACAATTTACTATACAACTGATGGAAGTGATCCAACGGTTGATTCTAATGTGGCTCAAGGATATATAACTATTGATAAAACAATGACAATTAAAGCAATTGCTGTTCGTGATGGTAAACAAAGTGCCGTAACTACTCTTGATTATGTAATTGCTCCTAATAAAGTTGCTGCTGATAAAGTGGCTGGAACATATGATGGTTCAGTAGTAGTAGAATTTAGAGTTCCAGATACTGATCAAGTAGAAATTTACTATACAACTGATGGAAGTGATCCAACAATTGAATCTACTCATTATACTCAACCATTATTAGTTAGTGAAAATACAGTATTTAAAGTTGCTGCTACTTATAAAAACAGTGATAGTTTAGGTGAAGTTGCAACCCATGAATATGTAATCAATCCAATTGAAGAGGTAGTTAAACCAGAAATTACTCCAAGCAGTGGTAAGTTTGGTCAAAGACAATTAGTTTCAATGACGACAGTTACTGATGGTGGGAAAATTTATTATACACTTGATGGAACTGATCCTGATGAAAACAGTTTACAATTTACTAATGCTTTCTATGTAACTAAAGATACAGTAATCAAAGCAGTAACTATTAAAGATGGTAAAGTTAGTGATATTGCCACTAGTGAAATCACAATTACCGATGAACAATCAGTATTTTTGAAAACTGATGGTAAAGTAATTAGAAATAATTATGGTGCTGGTGAAGTGGTACAATTAAAAGGAACTAACATTGGTGGTTGGTTAGTAATGGAAAATTGGCAATGTCCTGTTAATTCTCCGGACCAAAAAACTACATTGGCTGTTCTTAGCGAACGTTTTGGTGAAGAAAAAGCTTGGGAATTAATTAATACTTATCAGGATAATTGGTTTACAGAAGATGATTTTGCAATCTTAAAAGAAGAAGGAGTAAATTGTTTAAGATTACCCATTAGTTATTTTGAAATGTGTAATGAAGATGGTTCATTAAAAGAAACTGCTTTTGATCGTTTAGACTGGTTTATTGAAAATGCCGCTAAATATGATATTTACACTTTAATTGATATGCATGGAGCTTTTGGTTCTCAAAATGGTAAAGATCACTCAGGAGATACTTCTAATCCTGATGTTGGTAATTTCTTTGGGAATGAAGAAAATATTACTAAAACCATTAAATTATGGGAAGCAATTGCCACTAGATATAAAGATAATGCCTGGGTTGCCGGTTATGATTTATTAAATGAACCAGGTGGTGCTTTAGGAACTGAACAATTTGAGGTTTATGATCGTCTTTATGATGCTGTTAGAGCAATCGATCAAAATCATATTATTCAAATGCAGGCAATTTGGGAACCAACTCATTTACCTAATCCAGAATTATACGGTTGGGAAAATGTGGTTTATCAATATCACTTCTACGGATGGGATGTAGAAAAGGATGCTGAAGGACAAAAAGCCTTTATTGAAAGTAAAGTAAAATATTTAGAAGATACTAATTATAATGTACCAGTTTTTGTTGGGGAATTTACATTCTTCTCAAATGAAGTAAGCTGGGATTATGGATTAGAGATCTTTAATGAACAAGGATGGTCATATACTAGCTGGACTTATAAAGTATCTGGTGATAATAGCAGTTGGGGTATGTATACGATGCCAGATAATTCAAGTACTAAAGTAGATATTTACAATGATAGTTTTGAAACAATCAAAGCTAAATGGTCATCATTCGATTTTACTAGAAATAATAAATATGCTGATAAATTATCAAAGTATATGAAAGAAACAATAGCTGATGAAACAGCACCAGTAATTGAAGGAAACGATGCTAAAGTTCAAATTGGCACAAGTGATGATATTCAAATTATTCTTAATTTATTTGTAAAAGATGATCATGATGGTGTTATTAGAAGTGATGCACTTTCAATTACTACTGATTTTGATGCTGATAAAGCTGGAGTATATAATGTTAAGATTGTAGCTAGCGATCAAGCTGGTAATACTAGCGAAGCTAATTATACAATCGAAGTATTAGAAGAAACAGAAGTACCTGAAGATCCAAACCAACCAGTAGATCCAGGTGATAACGATAATACTGATCAACAACCAACACAAACCCCTTCAAATGACCAAAACAATACCTCTAATACTAATCAGGTAGTTTCGTTGTCATCTAGTCAGGCGGCAAAAACAGGAGATGATTTAAATCTTATCCAAATGGTATCTCTTTTAGGTTTATCGATGTTAGGTATCTTCTGTTTGAAAAAGAAATATAAGTTTTAATCAGGTAAGGGAGCTATTGATGTTAATCATAGCTCCTTTACATTGAAATGAAAAAGATTTATAATTACTATTTCTGTTGAATTTTTCTAGTTTAATTTGACAAATATTCTACTTATAAATTATAATGTCATTAAATAATACCACCACATCAATAGATTTTAATTTATCCATCACTTAATCTAGAAATCATAAATTTAATTGAAAATTATTGGTAAATCGCTTCTTATCGATATTAATATATCTATAGGATTTTTTTGTTGTGGTTAAATTATTAATTTAAAAACATATTTTAAAATTATGTTGATATATATGAAAGGGTTATTCTTATGAAAACAAGTGACAGTATTTTTATTGATGAAAGAACACCAAAAGAAAAACGTGAAGAAATTGAAAATTCCGTTAGCAACGGTGAGACAGTAACAGGAATTTTAGAAACTTTGCCTGATGGGTATGGTTTTATTCGAAATTCTAATTACTTAGCTAGTCGTGATGATGTCTATGTTTCACAAACACAAATTCATCGTTTTAATTTGAAGACCGGTGATTTTATTACCGGATATATTCGTCAGCCTAAAGCAACTGAAAAATACAAGGCATTAATGTATACAACATTAATTAATGGATTAGATCCTAGTGAAGCAAGAAATCGAAAGAATTTTGAAAAACTGACACCAATCTTTCCAAATGAAAGAATTAATCTAGATACAGCGGATAATAGTATTTCAATGCGCATTATTAATTTATTATCGCCAATAGGAAAAGGGCAAAGAGGGATCATTGTTTCACCACCTAAAGCTGGTAAAACGACGCTATTAAAACATATTGCCCAATCAGTCCATGAAAGTTATCCAGATATGCATATTTTAATATTATTGATTGATGAAAGACCTGAAGAGGTTACTGATTTTAAAGAAGCTATTCAGGGAGAAAATGTTGAAGTGATTTATTCAACTTTTGACGAAATGTCTGAAAGACATAAAAAGGTATCGGAAATGACAATCGAACGGGCTAAAAGATTAGTTGAACATGGCAAAGATGTTATGATATTGCTAGATAGTATTACAAGATTAGTTAGAGCATACAACTTAACATGTACACCCTCAGGAAGAACTTTATCAGGTGGTTTAGATCCGGCCTCTTTATATATGCCAAAGCGCTTTTTTGGTGCAGCCAGAAATACTCGTGAAAGTGGTAGTTTGACAATTTTAGCGACTGCTTTAGTCGATACTGGAAGTAAAATGGACGATGTTGTCTATGAAGAATTTAAAGGAACCGGAAATATGGAAGTTGTCTTGAGCCGTTATTTACAAGAACGACGAATCTTTCCGGCAATTGATGTTTTAAAGTCAGGGACTAGACGTGAAGATTTATTATTAAGTGATAAAGAACAACAGGCAATGCGAATAATTCGTCAGGCTTTTGATAGTTTAAGACCAGAGCAGGCAACTGATTCATTATTGTATTTATTTGAAAAATCTAAATCAAATGAGGAATTAGTCGATCATCTAATTAAAAAGAAAAAATTCTAATAAAAAGATAAGCACTATGTTTTCATAGTGCTTACTGTGATTATTTCCCGTATAGATATAGTATGTGTGATTAAAATCTTTTAGTAAAGAATCGGATGATTTTTGAAAAATGTTCACAATTGAAATATTTTTCACTTTCTACCCATGCAGGATAAACATCGTGGTTGTTTAATAATGAATAATATTCGTAAGCTAAGTTCATAAGAAGTCCCTCCTGTTAATAAAATATTTGTTAGTAAAATGTTAAGATTAAATGTTTTATTTTTAATACAATAATATTATATAAAATTATTTAAAGATTAGTAGAGACAAGGGAACTAAAAAACTGGATATATATTTGTGCATATTGCACAAAAAAGAGGTGACGTAAATGGGGTTTACAATTGAAGATGCTTTAATTCAAACAAAAGATATTTATCACTTGGAATTGTTAGCTGGTAAAGCAGGGTGTGGCAATAGTATTAGCTGGGTTCATATGATTGAAGATACGACGATTATCCAGCAATTATGGGGCAAAGAATTAGCTGTTACAACAGGTTTAGGATTCCAAGATCATGATTCATTGTTTGAATTTATTAAGTGTTTGGTTAAATATCATATTGTTGGGTTAATCATAAATACTGGTAAGTACATTTTTGAAATTCCTCAGGATATTATTGATTATTGTGATGAACAAGAATTTCCTCTACTGGTAATGCCATGGGAAGTTCATCTGGCAGACTTAATCAAAGATTTTAGTATGCGTTGTTTACGTTCTGAACGAGAGGATAATGAAATATCCAAATTATTTCAAAAAATCTTTATCGAACCAAATGTAGTTGAAGAAGTACGTCAAACTTTAATGAGTTCATTTGATGTTGATGGTAATTTTCAGGTTGTTTTAGTAGCAATTGAAAATTCCGATCAATTTGATGCTATTGAACGTAGAAGAATCAGTTTTCAATTACAGTTATGCTTTGAAAAAATCGACAGTCCTTATTCTAATTTCTGGTTTGATAATTATTTTGTTTTGATCGTTAATAATTTAAAACCAGATTTATTAGAAAAAATTATTAAAAAGATGTACGAACGGGCCCGAAAAAGAATTTATGATCGTTTTATTTATTTAGGAATAGGTAGTCAAATGCCCGATTTGGCTCAAGTAATTTTAAGCTATAAAAGAGCATTGGCTTCTGTCAAAATGGCGATAAAATTCAAATATCCTATTTTATATTTTGAAGAAATGGGGATTTATCAAATCCTATTTACAATTGAAGATCAGCAGATTTTAACGAGTATTTACTATAAATTGTTAGATCCAATTCTTAAATATGATCAAAAACATCACGGAGAATTAGAAAAAACGCTATATTATTATCTGATTTATGATGGGTCAATGCAAACAATGGCTAAAAACTTATATATGCATCGTAATACCATTAATTATCGAATGAGTAAGATTAAAGAACTGTTAGGATGCCAGTTAGAAACTTTTGAAGAAAAGATGCATTATATGCTGGCATTTTATATTAAAAGAATGATAGAAAAATAGGCCACTTTAGTGGTCTATTTTAGAACTATTTCAATCGCTTCATTAACACTATCAACTAAATAATTGGCGTGTTGTTTTATTTCAAAATCACTTCTATTAAACGTAAATGCTAAATCGACAAAATCCAACATTGGTAAATCATTATATGAATCACCAATTCCTGATAAATAGGTAATTTGCATTTTCTCTTTTAATCTTTTTAATCCACTTCCTTTAGAACAGCCCTTATTAACAATATCAATACAATCAACATTTAAATAGGCATCAACATAATCACCAAATTGCTGATTAATAATTTCCGTTGTCTTTTTAGCATTTTCACAAGTCAAAGCATTAATTGAAATACCATATAAATGACTATTTTTTAAACTATCAATATCTTCAATTAAGGTATGCCTAAGAGGTAGTGTACCGGCTTTAGTACAATATAATTTTTTATCACCTTGAATATAGACATAAAATAAATCATTATATTGATCAAAGATTGTTTTAATAATATCAAAAGATACTAATTCTTCATGAATTACTTGTTGATTTTTATCAAGAACCAAAGCACCGCTGCTAACGATGTAAAAATCTAAGTCTATTGGTCCAACGTCTACATCACTTAATGGTCGACCGGTACATACTCCAAATAGGTTGTTGTTTTGTTGCCATTTTTTTATGGCTTCGATATCTTTAGCTTTGATTTTTTCAGGTAAATCGTTAAAATACAAAGTTCCATCAAGATCACTGGCGAATGCTTTCATAATAAATTTATTCCTTTCATTATTTGCTCAGTTTATTATAGCATAGCAGTATCCTTAAATACTGGCTGTTTTTATTTATTGATTTGTAAAGATTTAGTTAATTTTTTTAATTTCTAAAACTGAAAAAGCATTTTAAATCGCTTGACTGAGCGTATAATATTTATTCAAGGGGGTTATGTAAAATGATGTTTTCAAATCAGGCATTAAAAAAACTGATCATTCCATTGGTCATTGAACAATTATTAGTAATTTTAGTTGGTTTTTGTGATACGATCATGGTTTCTAATGTTGGGGAGTCAGCGGTTTCCGCTGTTTCATTAGTAGATTCGATTAATGTCTTATTGATCAACGTCTTTTCGGCTTTAGGTACTGGGGGTGCCGTAGTTGCAGCGCAATTTATTGGTCAAGGTTCTATTAAAAAAGCGCGGTTTTCAGCTAAACAATTATTATTGATTACGGCAATTTTATCTTTAGCGATCATGTTGATAATTTTACTTTTTAATCGCTCAATTTTACATTTAGCTTTTGGAAATGTTGATAGTGAAGTTATGAATAATGCTGAAACATTCTTTTTTGTTTCGGCCCTGTCTTATCCATTTATAGCTTTATATAATTCTGGAGCTGCGTTATTTAGGGCAATTGGAAATTCTAAAATTTCGATGGTTACTAGTGGTATCATGAATATTATTAACATTATCTTCAATACCATCTTTATTTTTGGATTAAATCTTGGCGTTTTGGGTTCCGGGTTGGCAACTTTGATTGCTAGAGCAGTTTGTTGTCTTGTCATTTTAAAATTTTTAGCTAATAAAGATAATGATTTATATGTTATCGACTATCGTCATTGGAAATTTGATATTGGTTATATCAAAAAGATATTGACAATTGGGATTCCATCAGGTTTGGAAAATGGAATGTTTCAATTTGGTAAGATTTTAGTCCAAAGTTTAGTAGCCACTTTTGGTACTTATGCTATTGCGGCTAATGCCGTTTCTAATAACTTGGCTCAGATGCAAATTATTCCTGGGATGGCAATGTCATTGGCAATGGTTACTGTAATTGGTCAATGTGTTGGAGCCGGTGATTATAAACAAGCTAAGTACTATGTTAAAAAGTTATTGAAAATTACTTATGTAGCAACGATTTTAGCAGTTGCCGTAGTCTTGTTGGCGACACCAACAATTTTAAAACTATATTCGTTATCTGATCAAACGATAGATTTAGCTTACCAATGTATTTTCCTTCATGGTTTCTTTGCTGCTACAATTTGGCCAACATCATTTACTTTCCCAAATGCTTTACGGGCAAGTAATGATGCTAAATTTACGATGATTGTTTCAGCAGCTTCTATGTGGACTTTTAGATTTTGTTTAAGCTATGTTTTGGGACGTTATCTAGGATTAGGATTAATCGGTGTTTGGATTGCTATGTTCGTTGACTGGATCGTGCGGTGTATTTTCTTTGTTTGGCGTTATCTAAGTGGTAAATGGATGAATCGACAATTAATCTAGAAATAAAGCAGAGATGGTTTTTTTGATCTCTGCTTTATTTGACTTAAGATTAATTATTGATCAATGATAATATTGGCATATTTTCGCCCAATTGGAAGAGTAATGTTGAATTGCAGATATAGTTCTTGTTTTTTGATATCTTTGATATATAAACTATTAACAACATATGATTTATGAATTTGAATAAATTGTTTGCAATCAATCTCTTTAATAAATTGTGATAATGTTTTTCTTTCAACCAAAGTACCTGAAAGGGCATGAATAGTTAGATAATGATTTTGAGATTCAACATAAATAATTTGTTTAATTCGAAGATTTACAGTTAAATGTCCTTTTTGATAATGATAAATTTTAAAATTAGTATTTATTTGTCTTAAAATTTCAGTTTTCTTTTTTGATAAGTCTAATAGAAAATTATCTTTATCCAAATATAAATTTACTTGTCGAGTTAAAGCTTCATCTAATAACTGATAATTCTTTAAGCCTACAATATATACTAATGAATTACTTTTATCAATTTTACTTAAATACCTATAGTCTTCTAAACTGTTTATTTCAATTAAATAGATATCATAAACACTATCGTTAATTGATTCAATCATATATTCGATATTATTTTCGTTAAAAAAAGCTGCTAGTTTCTTTTGATAATCGAAATCATTGCTGGTTTTTAAACCAATGGAAATCATAACTGTTTCTCCTTTTCGATTTGATCAAGATAATAACTAATGTGTTCAGGTGAATTTTTTAACTGATTAATTATTTGATATTTATCTTTAAATCGAATACCAATTTTCTGTAAATAAGCTACGGCTTGATTAAAAGCTTTTCTTTGTCTGCCACATAATGCTTTAAAAATATATTCGCTATTATCTTTAGTTTTGATAATAAAGATAATATCATAACCAATATTCCAAAAAAATGGTTTTGGTAGTGGAACATAAGTGATTTCGATATAAGAAATCATTTTTAAATTAACTTTAATTTGATAATTCATTTTAGTTCTTTTTAAATATTGTCGATAAAATAGAATTGTTTTTTGAAACAAATTATCATAGTTAGTATAATAAATGGCTTCTTGATCAACATACCAGAAAATAGATGAATATGCAGTGTTTGGTATAATAACTAATATACACAATAAAATTAATAAAATCGAAAATGATTTTATCCCAGGATAGGGACTATATCTAAATAAAACAACAGCCCAAATAATAAAAATTAAATTAAGAAAAATAGCAATCTTAAGTCTTGGTTTACCTACTGTAATCATAATAAATACCTCCGATGCTTACAGTATAGATGATTAGATTAGCAATTAAAATAGCTCTGTCGTAAACACCCGATTATTAGCATCAATAAAAAAAGAGATAAGCAAAAACTTATCTCAAAAAGCTATTTCATAAATTTCTTTCCATTATCCCAAGCTTGTCCTACTTTTTCACCAATTGCATAATATCCATTTTGGAATTGATCAAAAACAAAAGCATTTAATTTAGTTGGATCAACTTTTCCTTTTTCATCTAACACTTTTTCGTCAGCTAAAACATTAACGATTTCACCTAATACTCTAAAACCATATACAGTATTTTGACATTCAACGACTTTACATTCTAATGTTAATGGATATTCAGTAATAACTGGGGCATCAACTTTATCGCTTTTAACAGCCGTCATTTTAGTTCTTTCAAATTTGTCTTCCATATTATTTCCAGAAGCAATTCCAAAGAAGTCACTTTCATCAAGATGATCAATATCAGCAATACTTAAAGTAAAAGCTTGACGCAATTTAATATTTTTTGATGTTTTATGACGTTCACCAATATTTAAAGCTACCATATTGTTAGCACAGATACCACCCCAGGCCATATTCATAACATCAACTTTATCATTTTCATCATATGTGGCAATCATTAAAACTGGCATTGGAAAAACAAAAGGACTAACTCCTAAATCTTTTAACATAAAAATACCTCCATACTAGATTTTTTTTCATATATTTATTATAATTCTTATAGATAAATAATCAAGTACCTACATTCTAGTTAGGTACTTACTGTGAGGTAAGTTATGATAAAAGATTTTATTGAAGATGCTAATTTTGAAGATACTGGATTTAGTTATACTCTATCATTGATTTCAGGTAAATATAAAATGATCATATTATATTGTCTAATGGAATATCAACCAGTCCGTTTTAACCAGCTGCAGCGTTATTTAAAGAAAGTTTCAGATAAAACACTGAGTCAAAACCTAAAAGAACTGGTTAAAGATGAACTGATTCATCGTGAAGTTTACAACCAGATTCCTCCTAAAGTAGAATATTCATTGACTGAACGTGGAAAATCATTGATGGTAGTCTTAGATCAATTATGTATTTGGGGTGAACAAAATCGTAAATAAGTAATTATGTATTAAAATAAAAGGAAAATATCTATAGATTATGGATAAAAAAATTATTTATTAAATATCGTTGACTTAAAGTTAGGTTTAAGTTGTATATTTTTGTCGTGTAGTAAGACAACTGATAGTAGATGAACATTTTCCTACCCTTAAAATACGTTATGCTGTTTTGTTGCTTTACTATTGAAAATAGATTTGGAGGAAGTTTTTCCTCCTTTTTTGATTTAAAAAAGTATATGTCATTAAGTTGCGGATTGAATGACATTGGTTCAGGCTTTATTTAAAAAATCTCCTAATCATTTTTCGATAATAATGAACATATACTATTAATAAATATGAGATAAATTTGAGATAAATTATATCAATATTCATGCTATAATTAGTTTGTCAATAAACAATATCCCTTTATCTTTCCAAGATAAATATCTTTAATATTTACTGATTAATTTTCTAATATAAAAAAATATTTATTCTTGGAGGCCAATTTATGAAAACTTTATTTAAAAACGATATTGTTTTAAAAGATTATTTTAAAAACCCGAGATATTTTGCTGACTTCATCAATAGCATCTTATTTGATGGTAATCAAATTATCGATTATCATTGTCTTTCTTTATATGATAGCGAAATATCTACCGTAATTAAAAGTAACAGTTTCATCAAAGACATCGAATTACGGCGCGATATTATTTTTAAATATGATGATGGTCATCGCTCAATGCTAATTGGTATTGAAAATCAAAAGTATCAAGATCGATTGATGTTATTTAGATGTCTATCTTATGATTCTATGCTCTATCAACGTCAGATAAATAACTTAACTGATAAAAAAGTTGAACAACTAAGTAAAGTTATGTCCGGTGTAATCAACTGGAGTGAATATCGCTGGAATACTAAAAGTGATCTATATAGCTATTTTGATGTTTTAGATGATGAAAAGAAAGCCATAAGCAATTATAAGGTGTTTACTTTAAATATCTTAGATATTGATTATC
>NZ_CALUXO010000091.1 GCF_944324745.1 uncultured Thomasclavelia sp.
ACATGTTTATGCGCTGCTGCATGATAAACGATATCAGGCTGATATGTGGCAAACAATTTATCCATTTTCTTGGAATTTCTTACTGAAGCGATCATAACTTCTAAATTAAGTGTTGGATAATTATGTCGTAATTCTAATTGAATGTCATAGGCATTATTTTCATAGATATCAACAATGATCAGCTGTTTAGGACCACTGGCAGCAATCTGACGACATAATTCACTGCCGATTGACCCGCCACCACCAGTTACCATTACTACTTTTCCATTTACATATCGCATGATATCTTCCAGGTTGACTTTGATTGGTTCTCGGCCTAATAAATCCTGAATCTCAACATCTTTATAATCACTGATATGAATATCACCATTTATCATCTGATAAATACCAGGTAATCTTTTGATCTGACATTTTGTTTCTTTACAGATATTTAAGATATCTGCCATATCCTGACGATCAATCGAAGGAATCGCTAATAAAATTTCATCAATTTTAAATTTTTTAGCTGCTTCAATGATCTTGTCGCGACCACCGTAAACACTGACATTATGGATCTGTTTTTTCTGTTTATTGACATCATCATCAATAAAACAGACAACTTGTTTAAAAATCGTTGGATTATAAACAATCTCTCGGTAAGTCTTTTCACCAGCCAAACCGGCTCCAATGATCATTACCCGTTGTAATTCTCTACGACTTTTTGGATGAATATGTAACTTATAGATTCTAAGTAATCGATAAGTAAATCTTGTAAAACCTAAACATAATGTTAATAATAGAAAATATAAGAAATAACAAGATTCTGGTAAATCGTTATTAGTTATTTCAAAAATCGCAATATTGATCAAACTGCCAACAATCGTTGCACACACGATATTAAACAATTCGACCATTGAGGCAAACTGCCATAAGCTTTTGTACATTTTCATCCAGATGAAAACGATTAAGTTTAATATAATAATGATTGGTAATACCTGATTGATATTACTTATATATTCCTGATTTATCGTTCCATCAAATCGAAGTACCAAGGAGCCATATAAAGCAATAACAATACTTAATGTATCAACAACTATTAATATTAGTTGTCTTACCCTCAATTTTTTTATATTCATTTTTATTCCCTTTTAATTCTCCCTCCATTTATTAAAAACAAAAAAAGAACATAGTTCCCCCTTGCCCCAAGGAAAGACTATGTTCAAATTACAAAATGTGCGGTAAACCAGCTCCATTTATCTAATTTTGCCTGTAATTTCTAATCCCACAACAATATTACGATCCATAAACTCCAGATCCAATGTTGCAAGTTTGTTATGTTTATCAACTTTAACGATATGATCTTGATAATGAATTAACGGTCCCTTGTATACTTTAGCTCGTTTATCTACTATCAATGCTTGGGACATTGTTAAGATACCTTCGCTATTTAACATACATTCAAACATCGTTACTTCTTCTTCTCTTAAAGCACTAACACCATTTTCTTTTAGTTGTTTGATTAAACCTTCTTTAGGTTCTTTGATGTTATAAAGCACCTGATCAAAATCATTTTGTTCCAAGGGACTTTTTACAAAAATATATCCAGGAAACAATGGTTTAATCGCAATTCCCTTAATATCACGACGATAATACTCATACATGGGAATAAATGCATTTAAACCGTTTTTTCTAAGTAATGAACATAACTTGTCAGCTTTAACCACTAACACAAATAGCACATACCAGTTTTCTTTCACTAAATCACCTAAGATTTACTAATAACCTCTAGAGGAACTTTGAATCTTTTTCCAAACATACTGCCTAAAAAAGCCACACGTTTATGTCGATCAATCTTTTCAATCATCGTCTCTTTTCCCATAAGCGGCCCTTGTTGGACAATCAGCTTTGAATTGACGATAATTCCCGTTGAATGGACGATTGAATGTTCATCATTTAAAAAAGATTTTAAAAAATCCTTTTCCTCATTACTTAAAGCCATCACCGTTTGTGCATCATTTTGTAACACCTTCATTGTAGAACTAATATTTCCATGACCACAAATAGCCTCATAGAATTCTCTTTCATCAAGATCTGTTTCTACAAAAATATAATTAGGATACATCGGTAACTCAACAAACTGTTTTACACCATTCTTACTCCAAAACCGTTCCGATTTCAAAATAAAAGCTTTCATATCGGGCTGATTATTGAACCAAACTAATAAATCATTAATCTTATCATCTTTTTCATAAACAATATACCAATTCATTCAATGCCCCCTTTATAAAAATATCCTTTTATCATTCTTTTAATCTATGATTAATAGATATCGTGATAAAATTATGATGTCATAGAGTTAGCAACTCTGTGACAAAGACTCTAAAACCCTCAATTTTACTAGCTTTTTCAAAGCATTGACCATATTATTGACCACTAATAAAATTATTCGAAAAATTATTCATCGAAGTCTTTTTTAACTGAAAAGATGAATGAACATAACGATCTAAAGTAACCTGTGAGCCACTATGACCAAGCACTTCACTTAATGATTTCAACTCAAAACCGCTTTCAATACAAAACGTTGCAAAAGTATGTCGCAACATATGAAAATGTGCTTTTTCAATCCCGGCTAATCTAGTATATTTTTTAAATCGATGTTCTAATCGCCTTGGTTCCATAAACTCATCACTACGACCAGTTAAAACATAACAGTCGTCATCTGTTTGAAATTTCTTAAATAAAGATAATAAATTTTCTGGGATGGGAATTTGTCGATTGGATGTGTCACTTTTAGGAGCAACTTCGATTACTTTGGTTTTAGGCCCACTGTCAGCAAAAGTTTTAACCCGCTGCATTGTTTTATTGACCACAAAATAACCATCAGTAAGATTGATATTTTTCCATTTTAGGGAACATAGTTCTCCTAGACGAATACCTGTTGTCATTGCAATTAAGATACCAAATTTACAAGAATCGATATCTTGTAATAGAATTTGATTTAAGTCAATGAGTTCTTTTTTGGTCAAAACCGGACATTCTCTTCGACTTTCTTTTGGATAAATGATCTGCAAGTGGAAATTAGTATTTTTCTTGTTTTCAATATAGTTAATGATATTTTTTAAAATTATTAGAATATCTTTGACTGTTTTTGGAGCCAGCGGATTTCCTTGTTTACCCGCTGTTAAAAGCTTGTTGGTGAATTGATCAATATGTTGATTAGATAAATATTTAAGTTTGATATCTTTAAAATAAGGATAAATGTAATTATTGATAGCATTGTCGTATTTAGTTTGTGTATTAGGTTTAAAACCTATTTTGTGGATTTGAAGCCATTCACCAATGTAATATTCCATTGTTTCTTGACCATCAATATAACGATTTTGGGCAATAGCCTGTAAAACCTGTTGGCGTTTCTGTTTTACTTCCCGGTAACTTCTGGCATAAACACTGCCGTATTTTTTCTTGTTATTAATGGTCACTTCCTTGACATAACGGGCTTCCCATCGACCATCTTTACGATGAAATACATTTTCGCCACGTCTAGGCATATAATATCGATCTCCTTTCAATAAATTTGTTTGTATTTATGGTCAAGTTTTTGACCATAAAATTGACAAGAAATAAGTAAAAAACCGGTTTTATATGAGAACTAAAATTCATTTTCTTGTGTTATTTTTTGTTCAAAATGCAAATTTCTATGTTTTTTCTACCATTTTTTTTAAAATAATGCTAGAATGCTATCGTAACTTAACGAAGATACATGGTAAAAATGACGTCATTTAGTTGCTAACTCAATCATTAATATTTTGACCAAAAACCCCGTTTTTAAACGAAAAAAGGTAAAGAAAAGCATTTCTCTATACTAATCTTTACCTCTATAAATCCCAGTTAATATATAGGTATATTCCTATCTTCATCGGTAAGGTTTTACGCCCTTTTAAACCATATTACCAGCATCTCAAAATGATTATCTATTCACTTGTCAAATACGAAATTATATTATCATAAATGACCAAATTGGTCTATAACTTCTCATTGAACTATAAATTCAATCATACAAGCTATTACCTTATGTAAATATTATAAAAAATGATTGTAGATTATCCAATTAAGTGCTAAAATATTAGTAAATAAATAGATGACTTTGAGCATGGGCTAAAATGTTACAGGATGAAAAACCTGACTCAGTACTGGAATAAACCAGATTTTATATCATGTTAGTGAGGTAAGGATCAAAAATAGATGGTGTGGATAATTCTGTTTTTGGTGCTTACCTTTTTATTTTAAGGAGGAACCTATGAAAAATATCTTAATCAATATTAATGATTTTAAAAAATTAATTGATCGAAATGGATACTATATTGATAAAACATTACTAATTAATGATGTCTTAGACAAAAAAATTACATTCTATATTCGTCCTAATGGTTTTGGTAAGACTATAAATATGAGTATGTTATATTATTTCTTTTCACTAAACGAAAAAGAAAATGCTTATCTATTCCATGATTTAAAAATAGCTCAAGATAAAAATGCGATGCTACATCAAAACAAATATCCCGTTATTTTTATTTCATTAAAGCAGATGAAAGGAAATAGTTTTGAAAAGCAATTAATTCATTTTCAAACAATTATTAAACAATGGTTACATGAAAATATTAAAGAACCTGATCAAAATGAGCCACTGTATAATCTATATCATGGACAGGCTGATTATAACTTATTATCAAATGCTTTTTTCTATATAATGAACTATTTAAAAAATCTCTATCATCAAAATGTAATAGTTTTAATTGATGATTATGATAGTCCTTTATATCATGGCTTTATTAATCATTTTAATAGTGACGCTAATCAATTCATCATTGATCTAGTCCATTCAATAGTTGATAATCCGGTACTATTTAGAGCTGTTTTTACTGGACAAACTAGTTTAAAAAAAGAACACAAACTAATTAATACAGAGTGGTTTAATACCGTCTTTTCAAATACTGCTTATCAGACATTTGGTTTTAGTAAATCTGAAATTCAAAATTTATTAGTTTCAACTCATCAAATTAATAATTTAGATTTGATAACCAAATACTTTGGTGGCTATATTTTTAATGATGAATTAATTTATCATCCTCAATGGCTAATGCAATATTTATCTAGTCAATCAGATAATGAAAATTTTGAAATTGACATTAATAATGATGATCAGATTTTCATAGATTTATTAACTAAACAAAGCTTTTTGATTGAAACCGAATTAAACAAATTATTAAGCAATCAGACTATTACCAAAAAAGTCAATAAAGATTTCTGTTACAGCGATTTAAGCATTTATAACAATTATTTTAGTTATTTAATTAATTGCGGCCTATTAACTAATGATAATAGTGCTAATCATTATCTAGCAATTCAACATTTAAAGCTACCTAATTTAACTGTTAAAAAACTTTATTTAAATACTCTTTATTCATGGTATGAAAACTATATTCTTAAACAAAGAAATAAATTTGTCGACGCGTTATTCAACCATCAAACTAAAAATGCCCAACAAATTATTAGTGATATTATAAATGCACCAATTACCCCAATGCAATATAACAACAAATATTATCAAAACTTACTTAAACTATTATTAGGTCCTTTGATGCAAAGTATTGTTAATGAAACTACTTATATAATTTATTATCGCTTAAACAAATATGAATCAAAATTAGCTTCAATTAATTTAAATATTTGTTCTAAACGTGAGTCATTCTTCAAAACAATCAAAGAAAGACAACCAAAACTACCTAATGATCAATTAAATTTTGAACTATTAGTTTATCAAAATAATTGTTTTATTAGTGAAAGATAGCAGAAGTATCATATAACTTCTGCTTTATTTTATATAATATCCATAATTTTGATTATCACAAAATATTACATATAATTAACTCAATCAAGTTCAATAATATAAAAATAGAAGTATATCCTACTTCTATTGATTATAAATTCATAGTTTACCCAACTCAGTTATTCAAATATTTTTCTTTTAAATTCATTATAATTTAATCCATCTAAAATCAAATCTAATCCTCTTTGCAATTGTTCACTATTACAATTTTCTATCCATGAATTATCACGTCCTAAATATATTTTATTCATTTGTTTCAGCAATGTATTTTTCACACTACGCAATTCACATTTCCTTCCAAACTCTTCAAATACTCCACACATCTTTTCTATTCCCTCACTTTCTTTTTTTAATATCTTAGATTGATAAATTCTTTAAAATACATCTTTTAAAATCACGGTCATTTTTTACATTAATATTAGTTTTCCCTAATCATTTGTGCATGTTATACAAATTACTTTTGTTTTGTATAAAAAAGCATATATCATCATAGTTTTATCAATTGCATAGTCATTTTCTAATCTTAACAAACTAACTTAATTTATAATTATTATACTATTTATTAGTTACTTTAGCCATTAAGAAGAATTGGACTATAAATTCAATATAAAGATTAAAAAGGTAGAATTTTTAAAAATAATTCTACCTTTTTGATCTTTAATTAATTCAATAATTCTTCATCTTCTGTTTCTTGGTTGTTATCAAAATCAGACTCATCAATTTCATCTTCAAAAATCTCTAATTTTTCTAGAAGTTCTTCAACATCTAAATCGTCTAAATAATCTTCAAATTCTTCAGCGAGATCGAAAGCATCAATGAGAACACTATCAATATCCGGGAAGATTTTATCCCGAACATAATCAATATGATTATCTATAAGAAAATGATAAATTAAAAATAGAACATTAAAATTAGAAACTCGAATACATAATGGTTTTCCATACAAATTAGAAAATTCAATAATTATATCAACCAAAGCATTATAAAGGGTTTGTGGTGCTGTATTTTCAATTTCTTCAATAACATAATTATCATCACAAACAATAATGCCGTAAATATCTAAACGATTATCAAAATATGTCGTATTTGATGGTAATGCCACAATATCAATACAGACCCGATCATCTAAAATTTCGGTTGTTGTTATTTTATTACCACCTTTATAAGAATAATTATAACGTTCAAAATCTACTATAGGTTCATGGACAGTTATAACACTATTTACATATTGCTCATTATTAACTTGAATTTCTAAAATTTCATCTTCTTCAACATAATTGTGATCATTTTCTAAAGCAACAGCTAAATCTTTTAAATACAATAAAAGTCCTAGACCTTCATCAGTCTTAATTAAATTAGGAAGATATCCTGATTCATTTTTAAATGCATGAAAATATCCATGGCCATCTAATGAATACTTTGAATCAATAGCGCCATTCAAAAGTACAAATGTCCAACAATGAGTAAAAATACCATCAATAGCTAAATCAGTATAATAAAATCCATCCATCAGATCATAATAATCTTCATACATTTGCAAAACAATTCCTTTTTTCATCCCACTAATCACCCAATAGCTGGTTTCATGACCAATTAATTTTACTACTTGAAAAGTTTCAACACGTCTAATTTGAACAGCTTCTTTAATTCGCATCAACACTTCAACAAACTGGTCAACATAACTACTAGTATGTAACAATTCTTCTACTTCAATTGACATTAATAAATCATTGGCCTCATCTAAATTAAAAAGCAGCCATGGCATTACATTACCATCAGCAACCATTTTTTCAAATGAATCAATACCACCACAATTTTCAATCAAATTATATCCTCGGAACTTCAAAGCCTGAGGGTAACGTTTAACATTATCAATTATCTTTTCAACTCTGATCTTAAAAGCCCATTCATCGTCATAGTCATAACAATAATCTAGATTTAAGCCTTCTTCTAAATAATCTTTTAATAACTCAAAACCAGAAATTGTTGTATATTTTTTAAATCCGATTTCTGTTTCAAAAAAATCACTAGTAACTAAAATTTTTTTCTTTCTAATAATAAAATCAAACATATGGATATTTTCAAATGCAAACAGAATCTGGATAACCTGATGTAAATTATTAAAGTTAAACTCCTCTGGTACAATCACACGACGCCAGATCGGTTTACTACTATTTTTAACATTTATTTTTAACTGAAAACCCCTCATCATTTTCTCCTCTATATCATCTATCAATATTATAACAGAGAATAATGTCAAATAGTATTCCTATCTATAGGCAATTAAAACAAAAAAAGCCCTAAGGCTTTTTATAATAATCACGAATACTATCCTGGTCATCAAAATAATTGATTTTCATTGCATCTTTTGCTCGTTTTAACGTAGCATTAGCTTTAGCATTGGCTTTGATACAACCTTCATGCAATACATTTAAAACATAATCAATATCTTGTTCCAATTCTGCTCGTCTTTGTCTAATTGGCGTTAAAGTTTCTTCTAAAACATTAAATAAAAATCTCTTAATTTTAACATCACCTAAGCCACCACGACGATAATGATCTTTTAATTCATCAAGATTACGGTATTCTGGTAAATATTTTTCAAAATACTCATCTTTGCAAAAACAATCTAAATAAGTAAAGACAGTATTACCTTCAACCGTTCCGGGATCTTCAATTTTAATATGATTAGGATCAGTATACATACTCATAACTTTCTTTTGAACTTCTTTAGTTTCATCAGAAAGATAGATACAGTTACCTAAAGATTTTGACATTTTAGCTTTACCATCTATTCCTGGAAGACGTTGACAAACTTCATTTTCTGCTAACATAATTTTAGGATTTACTAAAACATCTCCATAAATACGGTTAAAACTATGAACAATTTCTTTAGTTTGTTCAATTAGAGGCATTTGATCTTCCCCAACTGGAACACAAGTTGCATCAAAAGCAGTAATGTCAGCTGCCTGTGAAACTGGATAATTTAAAAATCCAACTGGTATACTAGTTTCAAAACCACGTTGTTTAATTTCTTCTTTAATAGTTGGATTACGTTGCAAGCGTGAAACTGTAACTAAATTCATATAATATGCAGTAAATTCAAACAAAGCTGGTACTTGTGATTGAATAAACATTGTAGTAACTTTTGGATTTAGTCCCACTGACATATAATCCAAAGCAACCTCTAGAATATTACGACGAACTTTTTCGGGATTATCGGCATTATCAGTCAATGCCTGAGAATCGGCAATCATAATATAAATTTCATCGTATTCTCCTGAATTTTGTAATTCTACTCTTCTTCTAAGTGATCCCACATAATGCCCTAAATGTAATCTTCCAGTTGGACGATCACCGGTTAAAATAATATTTTTCATAACAAACTCCTTTTTCAATTAATAAAAAAGGTTTTTATCCTCAAGGATAAAAACCACTCTGCCACCTTGTAAGACACCATCATGTCCTTTTTCTTAACGCGAAAACCACGGCGCCACTACTTCCCATCCAGGTTTCATTTTGCTTCTATCCAGGCCCATTCACCAATCTCTTTATCTTAGTTTCCACCAGCCACCAAGTCTCTATTATAAAGTTCAATTGGTTACTTTTCCCAGATCGTTGAATTTAATAACTAGTAAAATGATAAAACGGATTTACAGTTATTGTCAATAGAAAAATCATCTTTTTTTAATTTAGCGATTTCTAGTTTCTACAAAATATTCTTGATAATAGATAATTCGAATCATATCCAAAATTGCCATGATTTGATAATTAAACATGATTCCATCAAACTTACCAGGAATACTAAAGAAATATTTAATTTCTTTTAAATTTTCATTTTCCAATAAAGGATTTTGGGTAATTAACATTGTTGCACTATTTTTTAATTGTGCCAGTGATTTCTTTTGTATAAAGTCTCTTAATGAACGACCGGTTGAAGTAATAAAAACAACAAAATCCCCTTCTTTAAAATCATTATCAGGATCATAAGCATGATATTGAATAACATTTTTACCTAAAGTAATCAGATCTGTTTGGAATTCAACTGCAATACTACTTGGAAATAAACCACCAATAATGATAATACGCTTAGCAACATAAATATCATGACAAATTGAAACAATATTATCCATAAAAGCATCATAATCATTAATATCAATCATCTTAATCAAATCACGATAACTAATACTAATCATCCGCGCTCTAATTTGGTCATTTCTTAAAACATCATCAGCAATCAGCTTTTCATGAAATTCCTCATAACTATGAAAACCTAAATAATTTAAAAAACCATTTATTACCCGAGGGTCAATCCCACTTTCCTTACAAACTTGCTGATAATTATATTCCAGCATCTTTTTATAATTAGCAATAATAAAAGTACAAAATTGATAATAACCATCATAAAACAAAGTCCCATTTAAATACTTAATAATTCTTGATAATAAAATATCACCCATATACGACAGCCTCCTTATCTCTTTATATACAATATATCATTATTTTACCGCCAATAATCGAGATATTCCCATTTTGAAAAAATTTTTTCAAACAACATTTTCAAACAACCAGTTCTTTGAAATTATAATTTCAGTGCTGGTTATCTTGGCTCATCTTCAAATAAGTACTAGTTTTATATGCCACATTTTTTTCATAATCTAATTTAAAATAACATGTATAAATACAATCCAATAAATATAATAATGACAATCTAGTTGAAAAAGATGAAATCTTATCATAGTGATTTTCATTCGGATTTAAATATAAATTATAGTCACTTTGATTGATCATCGTTTTATTAGAAGTTGATGAAATTAAAATAATTGGTGTTTTATTTTTCTTCAATAAACGAAATACCTGTTCCACATTTTGACCCCGGCCTTCAAAAGATATCACAATTGCAATATGCTTTGAATCACTAGAAGCCGCTGTTAATGATAATTGATATTGTTCTAAAGGAACATTAACAAAACGACCAATTTCAGCCATCTGGAATTTAAAGTTTTCAGCAAAATAAATATTACCAGCCGACGTATAAACATCAATATACTGAGCTTTTTTTAATGCTGAAGCAATCAGACGTAACTGTTCTAAGTCAATTAAATTATTAGAAGCATTTAATGTCTGTTCATATAATTCTTTCATTTTAACTGTAATTTGATACTGAGTTTCATTTTGAGTAAATGGATAATTATAATCAATGCCATTATTTTCCTGAAGATAATCACGAATAGATGTTGATACCAGGACTTTCAACTGAGCTAAACCACTAATATCTAATTTTTTGCACAAACGATAAATCGTTGGAATGGAAACAAAACAAGCAGCACTGATTTCATCAGCACTCATATTGACAAATCGCTCAGGATTATTTTTCATATAATCAACTAAGGTTTGCTCATTGGTTGTTAGATCTGTTAAATTATCAAGTTTACTAAAAATATTCATGGTCGCCATCCTCTCTGTTAATCTTATTGTAAGATTTTATCTTTATTTTGACAAGAAAAAAGGATTGCATAGCAATCCTAATCTTCTTTACCATCCCAGCAATAAGTACATAATTGACACTTATCTAATCCAATTGATTCAATCATATCATCAAGACGATGATAGCGTAATGATGTAAAATTTGAACGCCGGCGAATTTCTTCACACATCTTTTGATATCTTTCACTATCTGGATTAGCATATTCTTGTAATACTTCTTCACTGACATCTTCACCTTCAAGATCCCGAATAACTCGACGAGTAATTAAATCATATTCAGAGCTAGAACGTGAGAAATTTAAATATTTACATCCAAACATAATTGGCGGACATGCCGGACGTACGTGGACTTCTTTAGCCCCACTATCATATAAAAATTGTGTTGTTTCTCCTAACTGAGTCCCACGAACAATCGAATCATCAATCAACAACAAACTTTTTCCTTTAATTAATTCTTGAACTGGAATTAATTTCATTTTTGCAATCATATTTCTTTGTTTTTGACTCGTTGGCATAAATGAACGAGGCCAAGTTGGCGTATATTTGATAAATGGTCGTGCAAATGGAATTCCAGAAGCATTAGAATATCCCACTGCATGAGCAATTCCTGAATCTGGTACTCCGGCAACACTATCTGGATGAACGTTGTCACGCTTTGCCAATAATTCACCACAGTTATAGCGCATGCATTCAACATTTACTCCTTCATAAGTTGATGTTGGGTAACCATAATATACCCATAAAAATGAACATATTTTCATTTGTTTCCCTGGCTTTTGTTTTACTTCAACTTTTTCTGGTGTCATATAAACAATTTCTCCAGGACCCAAATCACAATAATGATGATAACCCAGATTCAAAAAAGCACTGCTTTCAAAAGTTACACAATAGCCATTAGATTTTTCACCAATAATTACTGGTGTACGTCCTAATTTATCTCTGGCAGCATAAATTCCTTCAGATGTTAAAATTAGCACGCTCATTGAACCTTTGACCATTTCTTGAACATGTTTTAAGCCAGAAACAATATCATCTTTTTGACTAATTAAAGCTGCAACTAACTCAGTTGGATTAATTTCGCCCGAACTCATTTCTAAAAAATGCGTCGTTCCATTAGCAAAGCACTGATCCTTTAATTCCTGTAAGTTATTAACCCGACCAACTGTCGTAATTGCAAAAGAACCAATATGTGACTTAACTAACAACGGCTGGGCTTCATTATCTGAAATACAGCCAATTCCTAAATTACCTTCAAACTCTTCAATATCCCTTTCAAATTTAGTTCGAAAAGGTGAATTTTCAATATTATGAATTGATCTTTGAAAACCATCATCACCATGAACTGCCATGCCACCCCGTCTAGTTCCTAAATGAGAATGATAATCAATTCCAAAAAATAAATCCAGCACACAACTTTCTTTTGATGCTACACCAAAAAATCCACTCATTTAATCATCCTGCTACTCAAAATATGGACAAATACATAAAAATGCACCTGCCTAGTAGCTTCTCCTTCTTTGTTTTTTTGTGCCTTGTGCCTTCGTATTTCCTCGAAAGACAGCACCATTCAATATTTCTTTAATTTTGCTAACTAGCTTATTAATAAAACCTCACAACTATAAATAAATTTCCGTAAGTTTTTTTCACTACTATTGTAACGTATTTATTACAAATTTCCTACATTAAATTAATATTTCACCAAATATTTCCAAGGAAATAAAAAGATGATTGACCTATCCAATCATCTCTTTAATTTCTTCATTATCATCAACATAAGATAATAAAGCATAGATTATTTGATGTAAACTTTCATTATCCTCAAGTACCTGACGATCAAAATAACGCATTAAATACTCATCTTCACCAAAATAAACAACTAAATTACCTAAACCATAATCTTTAGTATCAATTGTTTCTAAATCAGCCTTTTCAATTAACTGCGATAAATAATAAACAAACTCCCGATTAACATCACTATTATTTTCTTTAACTAGCTCCTCATCGTTTTCATATGCTACCCGGATCATATAATTATCATTTGTTTTAAACAGTGTAATTGTTATTTTCAAATCTTTCGTATTTAAAAGCGCCGAAAGCAGCTTCCTTTTATCCAAGATTACTCCTCCTTTTAATAAAACATATGAAAAATATACCCTATTATACCCTAAAAGTCCATTTAATTATCATAATTTTAGTTATTTTTTACTAATTATCATTAACTAATCCACTATACAAAAAGCCTAGTCTATGCTATCATATATATGTGTTTATACTCCAACCTTTGCAATATATAGGTTTTTTTGAAGAAAGATTAGTAACCGCTAATCTTTTTTCATTTATAAAAGAGATACCCAAAAAGGTATCCCTTAATAAAACGATTTACTTTGACCACGTGGATTATCTAGCTGATATTCTCTAGCAATCTTTTTAAAGTTGTACAACAACCATCGATGACGTTGTAAATAATCACCCTTTTCACGATAAAGCTTTTCAACTCCAATTGGATCTTCAATTTCAATTTGATGACGATGTAATACATCAAATAAACTAGTGGCATTTCTTTGATTATTTACTTCAAACTTATAAACTCTACCATCTTTTAACACTAAATCTAAATCAATATAAAAGCGGTTTTCAGGCATTGGAAATGTTGGGACATATCGTGAACACATAGAAATTATTGCCTTTTCAATTTCTGGATACGTAACTTTCATTTTCTCAATGTTAGAATAGATACAATAAACATGATCTTCTTCAAAGTTTAAAGTTCGATTTTTCTTGCTGGCACTTTCGTCATATTCTAAACCGGCAAACATTGCATAAACTATTCGCCGAATATCTTTTTTCTTCTTTGGTTCCCTTTCTTTTACTTCAGTTACGCTATCAACTACTGAATCCTTTTTATCTTTTAAATCGGATTCTGTTTCTTTTGTCTTAGTTACCTGAGTTTTTTCATTTTTTAAATCATTCTTGTTTTGTTTATTATTATCACTAAGATCATTATTGGCATTAAACAGTTTTAATAAACTATCTTGGGTTGTGATCTTAACAATTTCATTATAAAAATCAACCTGACTCATCGTATTACGATCAACCATATGAATAATATGACCATCACGTAAATAAACCAGTTTTTTAGCATAGCTGGCAATCATACTGTCATGAGTTACTAAAATAATTGAGGTTCCTTCTTGATTTAATTTATTTAATATTCCTAATAACTCATGTGAATTTTCAGTATCTAGATTTCCAGTTGGCTCATCACAAACTAATATTTTTGGCTTACTGACAATAGCACGAGCTATTGCTGTTCTCTGTCTTTCCCCACCAGAACATTCATTAGGTTTTTTATAAAGTAAATGTTGGATTTTCAATTTTTGAGCAATCTCATTAACCCGTATTTGGATTTCTTTAGGCGCTACTTTATTTAAAATCAAAGGAACTGCAATATTATCAAAAATTGATAAAGATGCAACTAAATTATGATTTTGAAAAATAAATCCTAAATATTGATTACGATAAACACTAAGTTCCCGATCGTTCATTTGACTAACATCTTTTCCAAGAACCTTCATTACCCCACCACTTACATGATCCAAAGTCGATAAACAATTCAATAATGTAGATTTACCAGAACCACTTGGTCCCATTACACTAATAAAATCACCTTCATGTAAAGTAAAATCAACATTTTGCAAAGCATAGAAATTAGCACCACGTTTTAATAATAAATCCTGATCATATACTTTACTAATATTATTCGCCTCGATTAAGATACTTGACATCGTTATAAACCTCCTCAATTAATCGACAATACTTAACAATCATATAAACAGTCATAATGATATATAATCCCACATAAATAGCTAACATGGAAATAAATGTCTGATAAACAATCATATTATTTAAATAACTTTGATATAATACCAATCCATAAATCACAATTGGAAATAAGACAAATAACAAAGTAAAGATAATCATTTCCTGGATATGAATCCAATAAATATTTTTCTTGTTGTAACCTAATGCTTTCATCATAGCAATTACATTTGCTCTTGATGGAATATAAATCATAAACTTGATAATGAAACATAGAAACATTCCAGCTATTAAAGCCATAAAGATTACTAACATTGCATTTTGAACAGTAACACTAATATTTTGAAGATAAAGGAACATAACTATGATTGGAACTACTAGTGATGATAGATTGATCATCATTGACATTGCTAAACTAACATCTTTTAAATTACTTAAAACCATGATCCAGTTTTTAGCTTTTAATAAAATTTTATTATGCAATAAATCATATAACATTGGAATTAATTTATTGATAACAATTAATTCCCCAGCTAATGAAAATGCAAAACTAAATGCTAATTCAGCTGGACTATTATTAGCGATGATTCCGGAAATTCCAATATATAGGAAAAGAATTCCAATAACTACTAACAAGGCACCACCGATATTAGCTCCAATTATCTGTTTTTTACTAATATCCACTAAAGTTCCACTGCTAAATACTGCAAATGGGTTATAATTAGTCGTTTTACTAACATGATTCATATAACTGGCAATATCCAGCTTTATTTGTAAAAACTTACCTAGATCTAAAACTAAAACATAGATGATCTTTGTTATAAATAATGCAGCATAGACGCTTATAATAGTACTAGAATCAAAAGTTAGTAGTTCAGTAAAAATCTGACGATAAATCAACAGCCAGACACTGCCAATCAAAGCTCCTAGTAAATATGATAATAAAAATAGTAATCCAAATTGTTCTAAGATATAAACAATAACTTGTCTTGTGTTTTTTCCAAACAACAAGATCAATGAAAATTCATCGGTTTTATGTTCTACTAAATAACTATTAACAAATAGAATCAAAACAAATGATATCATGATAACTATCCCTGACACTATTTGTAACATAAAACGATCAATAAAATTGTTGAGACTGGCTGCTCCAGAATAAATGATTACTGAAATAAATTCAAATGATGCCAAAAAAGATAAAATAACTAAT
Organism: uncultured Thomasclavelia sp.; assembly: GCF_944324745.1. GTDB lineage: Bacteria > Bacillota_I > Bacilli_A > Erysipelotrichales > Coprobacillaceae > Thomasclavelia. The sequence goes on from NZ_CALUXO010000091.1 coordinate 16,383, forward strand.
AACCCTGCATAAAATGTTTTTTGTCCTGCAATGACTTTCTTAATAAAAGTAATCATCTCTTCTTCCTCCCTTCTATCTAATTAAATTATATATCTTTATTAATTTAATTACAATAATTATTTATATTATTTTAGAGTTAAAATATTTCTTATATTCTAAAAAACAATCATTTTATCGAAACTTTTTTAAATTGCTTATTCACCAGTTCACCTCTACCCTTTTGACACTACCATTATATCAATAATATAAATAATAAAAATATCTTTGGCACCAATTCCCCTATCTGTAGCATCAACGACAAAAAAAGAGTACCGAAGTACTCTATAATGTTGCGATAAAAGCTTTTAATAAATCATAACAGCGGACAAATGAAGCAATATCCATTTTTTCATCTGGGGTGTGAATATCAAACGTATCTGGCCCCATAGTGATAATGTCTAAATCTGGTTTCTTTCCTTTAAAAATTCCAGTTTCCAAACCACCATGAGTTGCTGTTTCTTTAATTTCTTTACCAGTATATTCTAAATAGAATGCTTTAAATTGTTCCCTTAATTTAGAATTTGGTTCATAATTCCATCCTGGATAATAATTATCTGCTTTAAGTTCACTATCAAAAGCACTAGCTACAATATCTAACTCATCAATCATATTGGAAACGGCACTTGCCATTGGTGAACGTAATAAATAATTAATCTTTAATTGATTACCAACAATATTTACTACTCCCATATTTAATGAGACTGTTGTTAATCCTTCAATTGCATGAGAACGTTCTACAAAACCATTTTTTAAGGCTACCATCATTTTAATAATATCACTAGTTTGTTTTGAACGTAATGCATTGATTGCTTTACGTTCAACATTAACGATTGAAACTGTTACATTAGGATCAGTAAATTCTAATTCAGTTTTAAAATCTGATTGATATTTTTTGACGATCGTTTCTAATTTATCCATCTTACAATCACTAGCAAAAGTAACTAAACATTCTCTAGGAATAGCATTATTTTTTAAACCACCATCAATATCAATTAATTGTAAATCGACTTTTTCTTTCAGCATTCCATATAATACTCGAGCAGCTAACTTATTAGCATTGCCACGACCTTGATGAATTTCACCACCAGAATGACCGCCTAATAAGCCTTTAACTAATAATTCATAAACTGGTTTAGAATTATCAACAAATTGTAATTCTTTGGTAATCATTACATCACAGCCACCTGAAGAAGTAGTACATAACTCCCCTTCTTTTTCGCTATCCAAACCAATCATTCTTTTGGCACTGATAAGACTACCATCAAGTCCTAAAGCACCATCTAAACCAACTTCTTCAGCAACTGTAAAGACACATTCAAGAGGTGGATGTTTAGCTTCAGGATCTGATAACATTGCCAGCATATAAGCAACTCCATATCCGTCATCGGCACCTAGTGTAGTCCCTCGGGCAGCTACAAAACCATCTTCGATATATAAATCTAGTGGATCGTGGTCAAAATCATGATCACTATCTTTATTTTTCTCATTAACCATATCCATATGAGCTTGTAGCATTACTGGTTCATGTTCTTCATATCCAGCTGTTCCGGCTTTATAGATAACAACATTATGTAATTTATCACGATTATATTTTAATTCATGCTGCTTTGCGAAATCTTCTAAATAATCAGCAATTTTACGTTCATTATATGATCCGCGTGGAATCTTGCTTATTTCTTCAAAATAATAATTTACTAAAATATCCGTATTTAAAACACTCATCATTAAACCTCCATTCACTTACAAATTATTATATCAAATTATCTTAAAATATTTAACATTTCTTGAAAAAAAGCGTATAATATTAATATATGCAGGAATGGCGGAATGGCAGACGCGCTAGTTTCAGGTTCTAGTGAGGTTTCTCGTGTGGGTTCAAGTCCCATTTCCTGTACCAATGCAATTAAACTTTTTAGTTTTTTATAAATAGACTTACCAAGTTTTAACAAAAAAGTACCAGAGAATAACATTAAGTTATCCCAGGTACTTTTTATTTTACACTTTTTATATATTTATTACTGTAGAATGAATAAACTAACTGAATTGCCATTACACACCAGATAACTGGTTCACAAAAAATAACAGCCATGTATTGAAATCTTGGAATAAATATTACAACAAAGATAATCTTTCCAACAAACTCAATTACACTTGATATTAACGGCAACATCTTTTGACCAATTCCTTGTAAAGCATATCTGGTTTGCATCAAAATACCTAAAATCATATAAAATGGTCCCACTATTTGCAAATATAAAGAGCCATTATTAATAACGATTGCTTCAGTCGAACCAGAAATTAATCTGACTAAACTTGAAGCGCCGAATAATAATATCAATGATACAATCATAGCAACAATAACGTCATAAATATAAGCATATCTTAAAGCCAGCCGAATTCTTTTGCCTTGATTAGCCCCTTTATTTTGAGAAACAAAAGTAGAGATTGCCATAGCCATGGCTGTAAAAGGCATATTAAAGAACATATATAACTTTCTTGCTGCTGTATGACCAGCAATAGTCAAATAACCTAACCCATTAATTCCATACTGTAAAATAACTGAACCAGCTGAAACAATTGAACTCATAAATCCCATTGAAAATCCTTGTCCCAGTAATTCTTTATATAATTTTTTATCAACTTTAAAATGTTCTTTAGTCGGAATTAAAATCGGTGTTTTATTTAAAATATAAATAATACACAATAAAACCGAAACACCTTGAGAGATAACTGTTGCAATAGCTGCACCTTGAATTCCCATATCAAAAGATGTAATAAATAAAATATCTAATCCAACATTAACGCAAGATGAGACAATCAAAAACACTAACGGCATAATACTATTTCCAATTGCCCGCATTAATCCAGCACAAAGATTATAAGCGAACATGACAATAATAAATAATGTAATTACTGAAATATAACTATAAGCCTCATCAATAATATTAGCCGGTGTATCTAATAATTGTAATAAAGGATGTAAAATAATAATTCCGATAATGGTAATTACAATTGACGAAACTATTCCTATTACGATAGAACTAGCTACCGATTTTTTTAATAAATCATGATCCCCCGATCCAAAACTACGCGCTGTTACAATCGACAAACCATTACCTATTCCTAAGGCAAATCCCACCAACAGATCATAAATCGAAGTACAGGAACCAATAGCTGCTAAAGAAACATCACCTAAATAATTCCCGACAATCATCGTATCAGCTGTGTTATAAAACTGTTGAAATATATTAGAAATCAACAACGGAATAGCAAAAATAACTAATGATTTAAAAATCGGTCCATTTAATAAATCAACATCAGCATTAAATATTCCTTTTTTAGTTTTTTCCATAAATTACTGCTACTAAAATATGGGCATCTGATTAAATATTACCAATATTTAGCCATTTGCCTAGTAGCTTCTCCTTTCTTCATCCAGTGCTTATTATAAGTCAACGTATTTTCTCGTAAGACTCACACTTTTTTATTTGATACTTTAAATAACTTTCAATTCTTTTAAAGCATAAACAATTCCATTATCATCAACTGACTTAGTGACAAAGTCACTAGCTTCTTTTACTATATCCAAAGCATTGCCCATTGCTACACCGATATTTGCATAACGCAACATATCTAAATCATTTTTACCATCACCAAAGGCCATTACTTCACTAATATCAATTTGATAATATTCAATCATTCGTTCAATTCCAACGTTTTTACCACCATCGATAGGAATAATATCGGCAAAACGATCAGTCCATCGTGCTGATTTACAATGTGATGCGCGTTTTAAAAAATCTTCATCCTCTTTTTCATCCATGTAAGCCATCATTTGAACAATCTTTTGACCTATTATTTCATCAGGTTTCCTTACCGGATAACGTGGCTCATTTAAATAATCAGCACTTTCATCTAATAAATAATTGTGAATATTACTATAACAGCAAGTTAATTCCGCAAATAATACGGGGATATTTTCTTGATTAACATATGGAAGAATTGTTTTAATATCATTTTCATCGATATATTTTTCATAAATTACTTCTTGACTATTAAAACAATACTGACCATTACAAGTTAAATATCCATCAAAATCAAAATAATTTTTTACAACATCCAATGTAATTGGAGAACGCCCAGTCGCCACAAAAACTTTAATTCCATTTTCATGTAATTCATGCAAAGCCTGAAGGGTACTTTGCGGCATTTCTTTTGTTTTAGGATCCAATAATGTACCATCGATATCAAAAAATACTGCTTTAATCATCTATCTCTCCCTCCATTTCCCACTTATTTTATCATAAAACTATCAAAACATTAACTACCAAAATTCGATAATAAAAAAGCATAATAAAAGGGCAAGTATCTTTGCCCTATTCTAACTTAGATAATACCTGATAAATTATTTCAACACAATCCTCATCTGATAAATGAGTCCGATCAATAACTAAATCATAATTACCTAAATCATTTAATTTACGATCAGTATAATAACGATAATATGTTTTACGCCGATTATCACGCTCTTTTAGTTCTTTAACTGGATCATCTAATTCTTCATGATACTGATTAATAACTCGATCAACCCGAGCATTGATATTACTTTGAATATAAATATGGAAACAATTAGAAATATTTTTTAATGCATAATCACTACAATGACCCACAATAACACAATTTTCTTTTTGAGCAAGATCAATAATAATTTGCCGTTGTAAAAAATACAATTGATCAACTAAACTTGGTCCGCCACTAGTCCAATTATTCAAAGTAAAAAGAAAGTAATTACTATGACTGGCATATTCACTATTATTTTTAACAAAAGACTCTGCTAAGCCACTTTCTTTAACCATTTGGGCGGTAATTTCGCTATCATAGTATTTGTAATTAAGCATTTCAGCTAATAGTTTACCGATATCACGACCACCACTACCATAATCATGTCCAATGGTTATAACCTTGCATTCCATTTTAAAACCTCCTTAAATCCATATTTCCAATTATCGAACCATCTTCTACTTTAAATATAGCACACTTTTATCATAAGATTAAGAAGATTAAAAAGATATATCTATATTAGAGAAATTTATCACTACTGCAACAAGTCTTGATACTCCTGTAAACTATTAATATCATCAGGATATTCACTGCGATAATTTTCAATCCCATCACTAATTGCTACTGCTAGTTTTTGATGATACTTGCTGCTTTGTAATTGACCACGTTCATTTGCATTAGAAATAAACCCACACTCAATCAAAATACCCACAGGTTTGGTTGCTCTTAAAACTAAAAAATTAGCTCCAGAAATAACTTTATTACTACCAGTAACCTCCTGCATAGACTTATGCACGGACTTAGCTAAACGCATTCCCTTTTCGCTATTATTATAATAAAAAACTTGAGATCCCCAGGCCGATGAAGAAGGTGAAGAATTTAAATGAATACTTATTAAATAGTCGCTTTTAAATGAATCAATCTTACGAACTCGTAAATACATATCGTCTTGTTTAGAATAATTATAGTCTCTTTGGGTTAGATCCATCTCATTTTCCCTAGTTAGATTAACATTAGCACCACGGTTTTCTAATTCTTCTTTTAAAGCAAAAGAAATCTTCAAATTGATATCTGCTTCATGAACATTACCAGCACTGGCACCATTATCTAACCCACCATGTGACAGGCTTAATTATACCCCAAATACAAAACACCATCAGAAGATGGCATATCAGGGGATAATAAAAAAGCAAATAAAAAAAGAAGAACTGGCAGCTTGCTATTTTTGCACTAGCGTACTATCTTCGCCGTTATGATGCTTAACTTCTG
>NZ_CALUXO010000092.1 GCF_944324745.1 uncultured Thomasclavelia sp.
GATTGAGTGCTACATTCGAAGAATGGATCATGTCAGCTGAATATATCATGGCTAGTGGTAACCCAAATGTCATTTTATGTGAACGAGGAATTAGAACATTTGAAAGCTATACTAGAAACACATTAGACTTACAGGCGATACCAGTAATCAAGAAATTGACACATTTACCAATAGTAGTGGATCCAAGTCATGCTGGAGGAAAATGGTGGTTAGTTGAACCAATGGCCAAGGCAGCCATAGCTGCAGGAGCAGATGGATTGATGGTAGAAGTTCATAATGATCCAGAAAAAGCTTTATGTGATGGACCACAATCATTAAGACCAGAAAAATATGAAAAATTAATTAAACAAGTTGCTCAGATTGCACCAGTTGTTGGTAAAAAATTATAATTAATTAAGGAGATGTAGCGATGGAATTAAAAGTATCTTTAAAAGAAAACAGTTATCCAATTTATATTGAAAAAGGAATATTAAGTCAAGCTAATCAATATATTAAACAAATATATCAAGGAAATAAGATCATGATTATTTCAGATGATCAGGTTTATAGTTATTATGGGAATTTACTAACTACAGTATTACAAAATGATTATCTAGTTGATCATGTAACAGTTCCTCATGGAGAACAATCAAAACGGTTTGATATTTTGCCATCGCTATATAAAGCGTTATTAGACTTCAAACTGACCAGAACTGATTTGATCATTGCCTTAGGTGGCGGAGTGATTGGTGATTTAGCAGGATTTGTGGCTGCAACTTATCTTAGAGGAATCAAATTTGTCCAAATTCCAACATCTTTACTTGCTCAAGTGGATTCTTCAGTTGGGGGTAAAGTTGCGGTTGATTTACCTGCAGGAAAGAATTTAGTGGGGGCTTTTTATCATCCTAAAATGGTCTTGATTGATCCAGAAACTTTAAAAACATTACCAGAACGGTTTGTTTATGATGGAATGGCTGAAGTAATCAAATATGGCTGTATCAAGGACAAAGCACTTTTTGATCAATTAAATAGTTACGATAATTTTGAGGCCTTATATCAAGATATTGATAAAATTATTTATCGTTGTGTCGATATAAAAAGAGATGTAGTTGAAAAAGATCAGTTTGATTTTGGAGATCGTTTAGTGTTAAACTTTGGTCATACGTTAGGACACGCCTTGGAACAGTTTTACCATTATGAAAAATATTCTCATGGTGAAGCTGTGGCTATTGGGATGGTTCAATTAACTAAAATTGCTGAAGATAACGATTTGTCACCAAAGGGATTACACGTTAAAATACAGGAGTTATGTCAAAAATATCACTTGCCAACAGTTAGTCATGTAAAAACAGAACAACTGATTGAGGCTATTAGTTTGGATAAGAAAAATATTAATAAAAAACTCTCTTTAGTATTGTTGCACGATATTGGTGACAGCTATGTTTATCAAAGTGATTATTCATTAATTAAAGCAAAGGAACAGATATAAAATGACGTCAATTAAAATTACACCAACTAAATTAAAAGGGACAATTCAGGTTCCTCCATCTAAATCACTGGCCCATCGGGCAATCATTGCTGCTAGTTTAGCCAAAGGGGAAAGTCGAATTGATAATATTGAGTATTCTAAAGATATTCAGGCGACGATAAAAGCAATGGAATCATTAGGAACTAAGATCAAACAATATGATGATTATTTAATTATCGATGGTTCTACTACTTATACCAAAAAACAATCATTTATTGATTGTGAGGAATCGGGATCAACGTTACGATTCATGGTACCAATTTCTATTGTAAATGAAAATCAAGTTCATTTTACTGGACGTGGTAATTTAGGTAAACGACCATTAGATACTTATTATCATATTTTTGATTTGCAAAATATTCATTATACTTATCACAAAGATATTCTTGATTTACATATTGAAGGAAAATTACTGCCAGGTAATTTTGAAATTCCTGGCAATATTTCCTCACAATTTATTACGGGATTGCTATTTGCACTGCCGTTATTGGATGGAGATTCAACAATTACTATTACTTCACCGTTAGAGTCTAAAGGTTATATTGATTTGACATTACAAGTTTTAAATCAATTTGGAATAAAAGTAATTAATCATAATTATGAAACATTTACTATTACTGGTAATCAAACATATCACGCTCATGATTATCGCGTTGAAGCAGATTTTTCTCAAGCAGCGTTCTTTTTAGTGGCTGGGGCTTTAGGTAGTGAGGTAACTTTGGCAGATTTGAATTTAGATTCACTGCAAGGCGATAAGATGATCTTAGATTATCTAAAAGCCATGGGAGCTAAAATTGAACAAAATTCCCAGGGGATTCAAGTAAGAGCTGAAACATTAAAAGCAATCGAAGTCGATGCCAGTCAATGCCCTGATGTTATTCCTGTTTTAGCAGTTGGCTTATCATTGGCTGAAGGTGAAAGTCAAGTTATTAATGCTGGAAGACTACGGATTAAAGAATGTGATCGAATTGAAGCAACCACTTCGCAAATTAATCAAATTGGGGGACAGATTGTTGAGTTACCAGAAGGTATGGAAATTACTGGGGTAGATTATTTTACTGGTGGTAATTGTTGTACTTATAATGATCATCGCATCGCCATGATGCTAGCAATTGCAGCTACTAGAGCTAAAAAACCAATCGTTTTAGATAACAAAGAATGTGTTGCAAAATCTTATCCAAGTTTTTGGGAAGATTATCAGTCATTAGGAGGGATTGTTGATGTCATCGACATGGAAAAATAAGATTGAAATAACGATATTTGGTGAATCACATGGAAAAGCAATTGGAATTGTTTTAGGAAATATGCCTAGTGGCATCAAGATTGATTTTGATTTTGTTGCTCATGAGATGAAAAGAAGAGCACCTGGTCAAGATAAAATGTCTACCAGTCGTAAAGAGGCAGATCAAGTGGAAATTATCAGTGGTTTACAAGATGGAATTACTACCGGAGCGCCACTTTGTGCTATGATTTATAATAGTGATCAGCACTCTAAAGATTATTCAATCTTAAAAGAAAAAATGCGTCCTGGCCATAGTGATTATCCAGCTTATGTTAAATATCATGGCTTTAATGATGTCCGTGGGGGCGGTCATTTTTCAGGCCGGATTACGGCTCCAATTGTTTTTGCCGGTGCTGTGGCAAAAATAATCTTAGCGCAAAAAGGAATCCATGTAGGAGCCCATATTTTAAGTATCAAAGATGTCTATGATGAATATTTTGATCAACGTCTATCATTAGAAACCTTAGATTATTTATCAAAACAACATTATCCTGTTTTAAATCAGGATATTTATCCAAAAATGATCGATACTGTGGATCAAGCTAGAATGAGTCTTAATTCTGTTGGTGGAAAAGTTGAATGTGCTATTATTGGTTTAAAAGCCGGTTATGGAGATCCATTCTTTGATTCGATTGAAAGCCATTTATCGAGCTTACTTTTTTCAATTCCAGCTGTTAAATCTGTGGCCTTTGGAAATGATAGAATCAGTGAATTGTATGGCAGTGAAGCAAATGATTGCTATTACTTTGACGATAATGATCAGGTACAAACTACCACTAATAACAACGGAGGTATAATTGGTGGGATATCTAATGGAATGCCTATTGTGTTTAATGTTGCCATTAAACCAACTCCATCAATTGGTCAAAAACAAACGACTATCGATGTTTTACATCATCAAAATACAACTTTAGAAATTAAAGGTCGTCATGATCCTTGTATTGTTTTTCGGGCAACTGTAGTTGTTGAAGCAATGGCGGCACTGGCAATTTTAGATTTAGTGAGGTAAAAGATGAAAGATTTAAAACAATGTCGAAAAGAAATAGATGAAATTGATCAACAGTTGATTAAATTATTTGAACAGCGAATGAGTCTTAGTAAAGAAGTCGTTACTTATAAATTAGCTCATGATTTAGAAATCTTTCAACCGCAGCGCGAACATGAAGTAATTGAAAAAAATGTCGGCCGCCTAAAAAATTCTAAACTTCAAGAGTATGCTCGCGAGTTTGTTCAAGATATAATGGATGTTGGAAAAAGCTATCAGGCAACTTTTATTCCGTTAAAGGACGTTTATCATCTAGCGACTCGTAAAAGTGGTCCGATTAAAGTGGGATATGCAGGTGTACCCGGTGCTTTTGCTCATCAGGCGATGTTAGAATATTTTGGTGATGTTGATAATTGTAATTATGAAAATTTTAAAGACGTTTACGAGGCTTTAAAAAATGATCAAATTGATTATGGAATCGTGCCATTAGAAAATTCATCAACTGGAGCTATTAATGATAATTATGATTTAGTTCGTGATTATGATTTTTATATCGTTGGGGAACACAGTGTAGCCATCACTCAGCATCTACTAGGTATTAAAGGGGCGAAGCTTAGCGATATCAAAGATGTTTATAGTCATCCCCAAGGAATTATGCAATCATCTAATTTTATTAGTGAGCATCCATCAATTACCACTCATGATTTCTCTAATACGGCTGCAGCAGCTAAATTTGTCAGTGAAAGTCATGATATTACTAAAGGGGCTATCGCTAGTAAGATTGCTGCTAGTTTATATAATTTAGATGTCATAGCAGAAAATATTCATAATGAACAAACCAACAATACTCGATTTATTATTTTTGGTAAGCAATTAGAAGATCATCAAAACACTGACCGAGTCAGCATTGTCTTTACATTAGAACATCAGGTTGGTAGTTTATCAGGAATCTTGAAAACTATTAAAGATCACCATATTAATTTATCAAGAATTGAATCACGGCCAATTAAAGATAAGTATTGGCAATATTATTTTTATATTGATTTTGAAGGTAGTTTACATGATGATAATGTTAAACTGGCAATAGAACAGATGAAAACTAAATGTTTGACATTACGAGTTATTGGAAATTATCAGCACGCTTAGGGGGTTAAAATGAAAAATATTGTTCTAATAGGTATCATGGGTTGTGGTAAGACTACAATTTCTAAAATGCTTGGTGAAAAACTTGGCTGGCCAGTTATTGATATCGATGAATATATCGTTGATAAATTTAATCAGACTATCAATGAGATGTTTGATGTTAGTGAAGCTTATTTTCGAAATAATGAAACAGAATGTTGTAAAGAATTAGCGTCACTACATGGTCATGTTATTTCTACTGGTGGTGGTGTCATTTTAAAATCAGAAAATATTGAATATTTAAAAAGTAACGGCATCATAATTTATATTGACCGTCCGATTGAAAATATTGTAGAAGATGTTCATGTCGCATCACGCCCTTTATTAAAAGAAGGACCACAGAAACTTTATGATTTAGATAAACAAAGACATCAGTTATATTTAGATGCTTGTGATTATCATTTAATCAATGATGGCACGTTAGAAGAAATAGTTGATGAAATTATTTCAATTTCTAGTTCAATGGTAGTAAAATGATAGTATTCAAATTACTACCATTTTTATATCTTTAAAAATAATACCAACTATTAAGTGTTATTAACATAGCAGTGGTCTTTGAAAGTATGTTATAATGTCAAATAGGTGATTATGATGAAATTAGTAAAACAGACTTATGTAAATCAAGGGTTGCCGAAAGGATGGAAACCCTATTATATTTATTTAATTGAAGTAGCAACAAAAATAGTCGGGAAAATTGTTTTGCGTGAAGGAACGAATGAGGAACGCTATTATGATGGTCATATTGGCTATACGATTGAACCAGAATACCGAGGACATCATTATGCTTATCAGGCAGTAATGTTAATTAAACCAATTGCTAAAGAATTAGGATTTAATGAATTAATAATAACCTGCTCACCTGATAATATTGCCTCTAAAAAGACAATAAAAAAATTACATGCCCAATATTTAGAAACTAAAGCGATTCCGAAACAATATTATAAAGACTTTAAAGACGATGAAAGAATAAAAGAAATATATTTATTAAAATTATAGGAGTGATATGATGAGATTTGTGCATATAGGCGATATTCATTTAGGAAAGATGATCTATCAGCAAAATTTACTAGAGATTCAAAGTGATTTGCTTGACCAGGTTTGCCAATATCTAATCGATAATAACATTGATGTTTTAGTGATGGCTGGTGATATTTATGATCGAAGTATTCCTAGTGGTGAAGCAGTAACAGTATTAAATGAATTTTTAACCAAAGTAGTCTTACAGCATCATAAAAAAGTTCTTATGATTGCTGGTAATCATGATAGTGCCAGTCGCTTAAGTTTTGTTAGTGGTTTGTTAAAACAAGAAGGGTTATATATAGAAGCATATCCGGCAAAAAAAATTAAACCGATAGTTATTGATGGTGTTAATTTTTATTTAGTACCGTTTTTCAAACCATCCTATATTCGTTATTTATATAATGATGATAAAATTACGACTTATCAAGAAGCTTTCGCTACTTATCTAAAAAACCAGGACATTGATTTTAATCAAACTAATGTGTTAATAACACATCAATTTATAGCTGGTAATCATGAGCTTGTTCGTAGTGAAAGTGAGGCTATTTTAAATGTTGGTGGCAGTGAGATCATTGATGTTTCATTGATCAAGCAGTTTGATTATGTGGCTTTAGGACATCTTCATGCCAGCCAAAAAGTATCGAAAGATACTATTCGTTATAGCGGTAGTTTAATGGCATATTCTTTTGATGAAACTGATCAGAAAAAAAGTATTGTTGATGTAACGATCAATGATAAAGAAACTACTTTTAAATTAGTTTCTTTAAAGCCAAAACAGAATCTAATTAAGATTAAGGGAAAATTTGCTGATTTGATGGCTGATGATTATCCAAGTAATCATCATGATTTTATTGCCGTTGAATTAGAAGATCAAACTTTGATTCCTAATGCTATTGACTATTTGCGAACTAAATTTATGAATATTCTACAAATTACTTATGCAAGATTAAATACTTTAGAAAATACTAATAATTTAACTAAGGCTGATTCAGGATTTGAAAAATTAAATTCGGTAGAATTATTTGAACAGTTTTATCAAAAAATCAAAGGTGAAAACTTAAGTGATCAGGCTAAACAGATAATTACGGATATCTTAGCAGGAGGTGATGAAAATGCTGCCTAAAACATTAGTCATGTCGGCTTTTGGTCCTTATCATCAAATGGTAAAAATTAATTTTGAATCATTTTATGATAATGGTTTATTTTTAATTACAGGTCCGACTGGAGCAGGAAAAACGATGATTTTTGATGCTATTATGTTTGCTTTATATGGTGTTTCTAGTGGTAGTGAGCGTAGTAGTGAACAGTTTCGTAGTGATCAGGCAGCAGTTGATACACCAACTTTTGTCGAACTGGAATTTGTATTGCATCATCAAATTTATTATGTAAAACGTAATCCTAGATATATGCTTCCCGGAAGAAAAACTCCTAAACAGCCTAGTGCTCTATTAAAACTTCCTGATGGCAAATTGATAGAAGGAGTCAAAGAAGTTAATGCGAAGATTAAAAATTTATTAGGTATTGATGATAAGCAATTTAAACAAATTGTTATGATTGCTCAAGGTGAGTTTACTAAGCTGATTTATGCAACTAGTGATGACCGAGAACGAGTTTTAAGAAATTTATTTAAAACCGATCAGCTCGAATATTTACAAGAAAAGTTAAAAGAAAAAGTTAAGGATTATAAAACGAAATATGATTTGTTATTTAAGCAACGTGATTTATTTTATCAAAATCTCCATTTAGATGATCAAAGTGCAGATTTGAATGAATATTTAAAACAAGCAAGTAAACAATTAGATAAGACATGTAAAACTAATGAAACTTTACAACAACAATTAAATGAGATTAATCAAAAATATAATTTTCATGTATTAATCAATGAACGTTTTGAACAGTTGACTTCTTTGAAGGTTAAACAAAAACAATATCAAGAGCAGCAACAATATTATCTACAATTAAAAAAACAAATTGATGATTTGAAAAAAGCCCAGCTGTTAAAAAATGATTATATTCAAACAACTAATAGTCTACAGAAAACCAAACAACTTCAAATACAATTAGAACAAACAAGCCAAAAACTAGATGAAAATAAATCAAAATTAGTCATTCAGGAACAAGAATACCAAAAAATTCCCGAATATCGAAATCAATTATCGAATAAACAGATAGAATTAAAACAACAATTAGAAACAAAAACATTATTTATCGATTATCAAAATGATCTTAAGCAACAGACTAAATTAGAAAAATTATGTCAGGATTTAACAAACCAAAATACCAAATTAGAAAATAAATTACAGAAATATCAAAAAGTCATTGAAAAAGATAGTAAGAATATTTCTAGATTAGATTCGTTAAAAACAAAATATGAATTAGCAAATCAAGAATATGAAAAAATGCATCGTAAAAAACTTGAAATTCATGCTTTAAATAGCGAGTATGATAATTATGTTTTAGCAGACTATAATTGTTGTGAGCTAAGAGAAAAATACGAAGAAGTTGAAAAGACTTACCAAAATGAAAAGAAAAAATATGATGATATCGAGCGTCGTTATCGGCTTAGTCAGGCTGGAATTTTAGCCAGTCAGCTGCAAGATAACCAACCTTGTCCCGTTTGTGGTGCTTTGCATCATCCCGCACCAGCCAAATATGAAGAAGGTGCTTTAATTGATCATGAAGATCTAAAACAGGCTAAACAAGTTTTTGAACGGTTTCGAAAACAACATGACGAAGTTTTTAATGATTTAATGTTAAAACAACAAGAAACCGAATTATTAAAAAAGCATTTGGATGAAGATGCTATGAGACTGGGAATTGAAGATGAATTAGGTAAAGAGGTATTTATTCGTGTATTAGGTTCGATCAATCAAAATGAAAAGCAATTACTGGAAGATGGTAAGAAGATCAATGAGGAGATTATCTATTTAAAGAAATTACAAAAAAGTATTGTTAAATATCAAGAAGATGTTACTTTATTACAACAAAATATTTTGAAAAATCAAAATCAGTTAAATGAATATTCTGCAAAAGTTAATCAAATTATCGGTCGTAATGTTAAAAACGAATACTTACAGCGATATAGTTTAGAAAAAATAGAAAATCAAATTGATCTATTAAATCAAGAAATTTCTAAAATTAATAAATTTATTGATAAAACTAATAGACAATATTTAGAAACTAAAGAAATTGTCTTGCAGTTGGATTTGCAATATCAAAATATTGAAAAACAGTTAGGGGAAGAAAAGAAAAAGTATCAGGAATACCTTAATGAATATACCAAAAAACTGCAGCAATATTTTTTACAAGAAAAAGATTTTCTTGAAATTATTGATTTGATTTCCCAATTAGAAACTAAAGAAAAACAATATCAGGATTATTTAGTAACTACCAAGAGTTTAAATACTCAAATTGAACACTTGGAAAATGAATTAAAAGAGAAAAAAATGGTTGATTTAAAAGGGTATCAAGATAAAATTAATGAATTAAATTTACAGGTCGAGCAATCAACTAAAACTTTAAATGAACAAAAAGCTAATTTTTATCATTTAAAAAATACGATTGAAAATATTTTGACAATAGACCAGCAGTTAGCTAAAAACCATGAAGAATATCAATGCTATCTCGATTTAAGTGAAATTGCTTCGGGTAAAAATGAGTATCGAATCTCGTTTGAACGTTATGTTTTAGCAGCTTATTTTGAAAATATTTTGTATTATGCCAATGTATTATTAAAAAGAATGTCTCAAGGCCGTTATCAATTGTATCGTCGTGATAATCGTTCTAAAGGAGCTGGTAAACAGGGGTTAGAATTAGATATTTTAGACATGGAAAGTGGCATGCTTAGAGATGTCAAGACTCTTTCAGGTGGTGAGTCGTTTAAAGCAGCTTTGTCACTGGCACTAGGATTATCGAAAATGATTCAAGATCATGCTGGAGGGATTGAACTAAATACTTTGTTTATTGATGAGGGATTTGGCTCTTTAGATAGTCAATCTTTAGATCAGGCAATCAATTGTTTAGTAGATTTACAACAAGAAGGTAAGCTGATTGGAATTATTTCGCATGTAACGGAATTAAAAGAAAGAATTGATCAAAAGATTGTTTTAACTAGATTGAATAAAGAAACTAAGATTACTATTGAATAACTAGCTTGCCAAACAGAGCGTTTAATAGTAAAATAGTTGCAGATTATAATGAAATGAGGAGAAATAATGAGTAATAAGAAAAATGATGCTATAACTGCAATGGAAGATGACTTTGCCCAATGGTATACTGATGTTTGCCGTAAAGCGGAATTAATGGATTATAGTAGTATCAAGGGATTTATCATTTATCGTCCTTACAGCTATGCAATGTGGGAAATGATCCAACAGTATATGGATAAAAAATTTAAGGAAACTGGTCACGAAAATGTTTATATGCCGTTGTTGATTCCCCAATCATTATTACAGAAAGAATCTGATCACGTTGAGGGGTTTGCTCCTGAATGTGCTGTAGTTACTAAAGGGGGATATGATGATTTGGAAGAGAATTTATTAATTCGTCCAACATCAGAAACATTATTTTGTGAACATTATGCCAAAATCATCAACTCTTATCGAGATTTACCTAAATTATACAATCAATGGTGTTCTGTTGTCCGTTGGGAGAAAACAACAAGACCATTTTTACGCGGATCTGAATTTTTATGGCAAGAAGGGCATACCGTTCATGCCACTGAAGAAGATGCTATAAATGAAACTTTGCAGATGATAAAAATCTATGAAGATACGGCTCGTGATTTATTAGCTATTCCAATGGTTACTGGTCGTAAAACTGAAAAAGAAAAATTTGCTGGTGCTGAAGCTACCTATACAATTGAAGCTTTAATGCATGATGGAAAAGCATTACAATCAGGAACCAGCCACTATTTTGGTCAAGGATTTGCCAAAGCTTTTGATATGAAATTTTTAACTCGTGAAAATAAGTTAGAATATGTATATCAAACATCATGGGGTATTTCTACCCGTTTGATTGGAGCTATCATTATGGTTCATGGTGATAATAATGGTTTAGTTTTACCACCAAGAGTAGCCCCAATTCAAGTAATGATCATTCCAATTCAGCAACAAAAACCAGGAGTACTAGATAAAGCTAATGAAATTATGCAACAGTTAAAAGATGCTGGTATTCGTGTTAAAGTTGATGCTAGTGATAAAACACCAGGATGGAAATTCTCTGATGCCGAAATGCGCGGTATTCCTTTAAGACTTGAAATTGGACCACGAGATATTCAAAATAATACTTGTGTTATTGCCAAAAGAAATGATGGTATCAAAGCTAACTATACTTTAGATGATAATTTATCAGACACTATTAAACAGCTATTAGATCAAATTCATGATGAAATGTATCAAAAAGCTTTAAAATTCCGTGATGAAAATATTCATCAGGCTAATACTTATGATGAATTTAAAGAAATTATCGCAAATAAAGGTGGTTACGTTAAGATGATGTGGTGTGGTGATGAAGAATGCGAAGTCAAGATCAAAAATGATACTACTGCTACTAGTCGCTGCATCAAAGAAGACGAAGAACCATTTGGTGATGTTTGCCCTGTTTGTGGTAAACCAGCTAAAAAAGTTGTTTACTTTGCTAAAGCATATTAAGATACGAAATTTTCGTATCTTTTTTTAGTTTTTGAAAAAAAGATAATAATGTTTCTTTATTCTATCGAAAGCGTTATAATATTAATATGAATTAGATATTTGGAGGAATTAAAAGATGAAGAGATTATTAAATTGTACTAGTAGTGAAGCACTAGCAATGAATGGTGCTGAATTAAAACAGTCAATTTTAGCATGTGAAGGAAGAACAGTTATGACAGAAACAGTGGTCGCTATTCCACCATTACTTGGAGATTTGACTAATGCCGAATTAGCTGTTTCATTTGGATCAGACATGGTTTTATTAAATGTGTTTGATTGTAATAATCCGGTTATCAACGGAATTGAAAATACTGATGAACCAGTAAAAGAATTAAAAAGATTAATTGGACGTCCTGTTGGTTGTAATTTGGAACCAATTGATTTGGATGCCAAAATGATGGAAACACGTCATGTTATTGCTAGTGGTCGTCAAGCAACTAAAGAAACAATTCAAAAAGCTCAAGAATTAGGATTTGATTTTATCTGTTTAACAGGAAATCCAGGAACTGGAGTTACTAATAAATCAATCGCTAAATGTATTAAAGTTGCTAAGGAAAATTTCAATGGTTTGATCATTGCTGGTAAGATGCATGCCGCTGGAGTAGATGAACCATTAGTTGATTTAGACAGTATTAAAGAATTTATTGATGCTGGAGCTGATGTTATTTTAATGCCTGCGGTAAATACTGTACCAGGATTAAGCGAACAAACATTAACTGAAGCTTGTCAATTTATTAAAAAACATGGTGCTTTATCTTTAAGTGCCATCGGAACGAGCCAAGAAGGTGCTGATGAACAAACAATTAGAGAAATTGCATTAATGAATAAACGCTGTGGTGTCGATATCCAACATATTGGTGATGCTGGATGGTGTGGAATGGCTTTACCAGAAAATATTATGGCATTATCAATTGCTATTCGCGGTAAACGTTGGACATATCATAAAATTGCTTCTTCAATCAACCGTTAAAAAAGGCTATTTGAGCAAATGCTCAAATAGCTTTTTTAATCGATCACTTTAATTGAAGTAATAACTGGCTGATTTTCTTTTAAGACCGTTCCATTACTATCAGTTACCGGAACTGTTGTTGCGATTTGATCAACAACATCCATACCTTCATAAACATAGCCAAAAACGGCATATTGACCATCTAGATATTCAGATGTTTGATGGACGATAAAAAATTGGGAACTAGCACTATCATAGTCAGATGAACGAGCCATTGAAATAGCTCCACGAGTATGTTTTAAAGGATTATCAACACCGTTTTCACTGAATTCTCCTTTAATCGTTTCATCAGAACCACCAGTTCCATCACCATTTGGATCGCCACCTTGAATCATAAAGCCATCAATGATTCGATGGAATGTTAGACCATCATAAAAACCATCATTAGCTAAATTAATGAAATTGGTAACGGTGATCGGTGCTTCATCAGCTTGCAATTCGACTTTAATGACACCATAATCTTGAACATCAATTTCAACATGATGATTTCCGCTTAATAATTCTTCACTGTCATCATTATTATTACTACAACCAGTAACACCAACTGCCAGCATCATAATAGTAATCAATGTTATTATTTTTTTCATTTAAACTACATCCTTTCTTGTTAATTATACAAAAAACTATAATCGATTGTCTATATCTACTTTAGTTTTTAAACATTTTTCTGTCTAGATAAAAATAGTGAAAACTGTCATGATTAAATGTATTAAATTTGTGTTAAAATATAAGACAATTAAGGAGGTTTGTGATGAAAAGAATTGCATTGATAAATGATGTGACGGGATATAGTCGTTGTTCAACGGCAGTTCAATTACCAGTGATTTCAGTAATGGGAATTGAATGTGTCTTTATCCCAACAGCAATATTATCGGTAAATACATATCATCCGGAGTATTATTTTGATGATTATACAGATCGGATGTCTGATTATATTTTAACTTATAAAAAAATGAAAGTAGCTTTTGATGGAATTGTAACTGGTTTTTTAGGATCAGCTAAGCAAATTGATATCGTAATTGATTTTTTTAAAACTTTTAAGCAACCAAATACGTTTATTTTAGTTGATCCGGTTATGGGTGATCATGGAAAGCTTTATACGACTTATACTAAAGAAATGCAGGCTAAAATGCGGGAACTAATTCCATATGCAACGATTATGACACCTAATTTGACAGAATTATATGCTCTGTTGCAAGAAGAATATGATGAAAATATTGATGCTCATCAATTGGAACAAATGTGCCAAAAATTATCTGATTTGGGACCAGAAAAAATAGTAGTTACGGGAATCAATCAAGATGATAATATTATAAATTTTGCCTATGATCGTAATCATGGTTATAAAATTATTAAAGTAAAACGAATCGGTGATGATCGTAGTGGGACTGGTGATTTAATCAGTGGTGTGATTGCTGGAAGTTACATGAATGGCTTAAGTTTTTTTGATTGTGTTCAAAAAGCGGCAGATTTTGCTTATAAGTGTATTGAATATAGTCAAAAAATTGGTGCTCATAATCATCTAGGATTATGTTTTGAGCCGTTTTTAAAAGAATTATAATAGGAGGAATTTTAAATGGTTATTTTATATACATTAAATAAAAACAGTTATATCGATATTAAAGAATTAGCTGATTATAGTGGTATTACCTGCTATGTTAATAGTACTAATCGTTGTAATTGTGCCTGTACGTTTTGTCTGCGTAATACTAAAGAGATGGCTGAAGAAAATTCTTTGTGGTTAGAAAAAGAACCCACAGTTAATCAAATCATTGATGAATTTAAAAAATATGATTTAAAAAAATTCAAAGAAGTAGTTTTCTGTGGTTTTGGAGAACCATTGATTCGTTACGATGATTTAATGGAGGTTGCTCGTTATCTAAAAGATAATCAAAAAGATCTGCCAATTAGAATTAATACTAATGGTTTAGCTAATGTCTATGCAAAACGTGATATTACTGCTGATTTCAAAGGATTGATCGATACAGTGTCAATTAGTTTAAATGCTCCTGACAAAGAAGAGTATTATCAGTTAACTAGAGCAGCATATGGTATTGAATCATTTGATCAGATGTTAGATTTTGCTTTTAAATGTAAAAGTTATGTTCCTAATGTTGTATTAACAGTGGTTGATATAATTGGCAAACAAAAGATTGCAGCCTGTCAAAAGATTGCTGATGATTTACAAGTTACACTGCGCGTACGTCCTTTTGAGGTTTAGAAATTTGTATCACTGGTTTAAATATGTTAAAATTAAGACCAGTGAGGTAAAAGAAAAATGATGCAATTAAGTAGACAAGAAAGATTATTAGATGTTGAAA
Organism: uncultured Thomasclavelia sp.; assembly: GCF_944324745.1. Lineage (GTDB taxonomy): Bacteria > Bacillota_I > Bacilli_A > Erysipelotrichales > Coprobacillaceae > Thomasclavelia. The sequence continues at coordinate 14,997 of NZ_CALUXO010000092.1, forward strand.
GCATGACTAATATTCGTGATTTAGGTGGTTATGAGACACAAAATGGCTATTATACTAAAAGTCATAAATTTGTTCGTTCCACTAATCCTGGTCATTTATCAACTAAGGAAAAAGAGTATTTATATGATTATGGCATTCGAGTTCAAGTTGATTTGCGTAGCGATTTTGAACTAGAACAACAGCCAAGTGCTTTAAAAGGATACAAAGACATTGAATATTATCATGTTAATTTATTACAGGCCAAGAACTTGAATGTTTTGCCTAGTGAAATTAGAAATTATCATGATTTATCAGGTTTTTATATTTTTATGCTGGAATCTAATAAAGCCCAGTTTAAAGAAGTTTTTGAAATTTTTTATCAACATCCCTATAATGCGATATTATTTAACTGCTCGGCAGGTAAGGATCGTACTGGAGTTATTTCGGCTTTATTATTGGATTTAGTTGGATGTCATGAATATGATATTGTTAAAGATTACTCGGAATCTTATGAAAATAATCTTAAAGTTATGAGAAAATTGGAAGAATTGGTTGATGAAGATAATCGGGCTTTTTTGGAATCATCACCGAAGATGATGATGAAATTTTTAGATTATTTACGTGAAAACTATGGTAGTGCTAAAGAGTATTTAGTGCAATGTGGATTAGAAATTGACAAAATTGAAGAAATAATTGAAAATTTTACGATTTAAAGAAAAAAATAATTAATAAAAAGAAATTTCCTATTTGTCGATGTATAAGTTAAATAGGAGGTTTTTTTATGAAGAAAAATGGACAGCTAACGTTTAAACAGAAACAAGAAGCTGTTGAAAATTTATTTCGACAGTATCATCGAGCTAAATTAAAATTATTTTGTTTGGAGAATACATCTTATTATCCGACTGTTTCATCGAGTGTTATTCGAGAAACTAAAAGAACATATCGAAATAATTCGATTGCTGAAAGATTAAATCGTCGTATTGATGATAAAGATGATCTAAAAAATCTAATTGCGGCTTTTGAAATAGTAATCAATGCCCTTTCACCTGAAAGTCAAATTATTATTAATAACGAATTTATTCTAAGAAAAGATAGCAATTGGTGGAACGATTATTATAGTCGGGCGACATATTATCGGATGAAAACTAGAGCATTAGAAGAAATATTGTTTTATGTTAATATTTCTTAAAGAACAAAATTACCCCATTATTTAAATTAAAATAGTGGGGCATATGTTTTTAATTATGGATGAAGATCCAAAAATTTAGATAAAGGGCAAATAATGTCCAGGCTAGATAAGGAAGCAATAAATAAGCAGACAGTGGCTTGATTGGATATGAAAGTCTAATTAATAAAATTATTAAAATATTTAAAACTAATAAAATAACTAAAGCTAATAAGTAGTTTTGATAGTTGAAAAAAGTAATGGGCCAGGAAAAATTAATTAGTAATTGGAAATAATAAATAATCAGAGCTGTCTCTTTATTTGGATGGTCGCTGCGATGCAACAGATAACTGGAAGTACCCATTAAGATATATAAAATACTCCAAACGATGGGAAAAATAAACCCTGGTGGTGCTAAATCAGGCTTATTAATATTTTGGTACAACGACATGGAATTATAGGTAACTAAAGCGCTGAGACCACCAACTCCTAAAGCAATGATAATATTTAGAATTAAATATTTATATTTTTTCAATTCGATCACCGTTATTATTATAGACAAAATAATAAAAAATATGTGTTTAAGCAATTAAAAGATAAAATAATGTTAAATATTTTCTAAATTAGAAAAAAATCACTTCTACATGGAAAGGCTTTCATGTATAATGGTAACAGAGGTAAGAAAATGAAATTAATATCATGGAATGTAAATGGAATTAGAGCTTGTATTAATAAAGGATTTTATGACGTTTTGACTAACAGTCAAGCTGATATCTTTTGTGTTCAGGAAACCAAGATGCAGGAAGGTCAAATTGAAATTGAAAAACATGGCTATCATACGTATATGAACAGTGCTGTTAAAAAAGGGTATAGTGGAACTTTGGTTTTTAGTAAAGTTAAACCCTTAAATTGTCATTATGGAATATACAAGGAAGAACATGATCAAGAAGGACGGGTAGTAACTTTAGAATATGAAAATTTTTATTTAGTCAATTGTTATACCCCTAATAGCCAGACTGAGTTAAAACGACTAGATTATCGTATGCAATGGGAAGATGACTTTTTAAATTATCTAAATTCTTTAAAAGCCAACAAGCCAGTAATTCTTTGTGGTGATTTAAATGTCGCACATCAAGAAATAGACTTAAAAAATCCTAAAACTAATCGTAAAAACGCTGGTTTTACTGATGAAGAACGAGCAAAGATGACACAATTGTTAAATAATGGATATATTGATACTTTCCGTTATCTATACCCAGATAAAACCGGAATCTATTCATGGTGGTCATATCGTTTTAACGCGCGTAAGAATAATGCAGGATGGCGGATTGACTATTTTATTGTTTCTGATGATTTAAAAGATTCAATTAAAGAAGCTTATATCTATACTGATATAATGGGAAGTGATCATTGTCCTGTAGGATTAGAAATAGATTTATAGTGGTGTAAAGGAGAAATTGCAAGATGACACCAATAACTTTATTAGCAGTCTATATTCTTTTAGGTTTAGTAACTTTTTTTCTAATGTGTGTCTTTTATCAAAAAATCAAAAAATAACAAATGCAATCAGGCAACTGATTGCATTTTATCGCTATAGTTATAATTTTTCACTTTCAACGAGAACACAATTTGGGTAATATTCTAAATTATATCTTTTAATTAAATCAATTAGATTATCATCATAGGTACCTGGTTGCAACCAGATTTTATCAATCTTTAAATTATGACACTCTACAACATAATCCTTGCCAAATTTTGGACTAACAACAAAGACAGCAACATCGACCTTTTGGTTGATGGCTGTTAAATTAGGGTAAGTTGTCTCGTCATCTATTTCCTTATAAATTGGAGATACTCCATAAACAGTTTTTCCTAATTTTTTTAGACATTGATAAATTTTGTAACCGTATTTTTCTTGATTGGTAGTAACTCCAATCACGGCAAAGTTTTGATATTGGTTTAATACATCTTTTGCTTCCATACTCTTTCTCCTTATCTTTTTAATATTATATCAATAAAAAAAATAGAAGTCTAATAATTAGACTTCTAGAAGTAACTGGCGGTATAATTCAATATCTTCTTTAAATGTATCAATTGATGCTTGCCAGAAATTTTGATTTTTTAAATCAATGCCAACATTTAAACAAACATCTTCTAAATCCATTTTACCAGTCAATGATAATAATTTTTCATAAGTTGTAGCAAAATCAGATTTATTATTTAAATATATAGAATATAATCCTTTTGCCAGTAATAAGCCAAAGGCGTATGGGAAATTATAAAATGAATATCCTGCATCATAGTAGTGGGGTTTCCAGGTCCACATATATGGATGCAGATAATTTGGATCTAAACCATCACCATAGGCCTCTTTTTGAGCTTGAAGCATTAATTCTTTAATTTTTAATACTGATAAAGCACCTGTTTTTCTTTTTTCAAAGAAGTTGGCTTCAAATAAATATCGTGAATAAATATCAACAATTACTTGGGTAGCCCCTGAAAGTTCGTCTTCTAAAAGTGCCAGTTTAGTTTTATTATCAGCATTTTTTAAAGCTGCTTTAGTGACAATAGTTTCACAAAATGTCGAAGCTGTTTCGGCAATCGGCATTGGATATTCACTATTTAAGATAGTTTCATTTTTTAAACATTCACCATGAAATCCATGTCCTAGTTCATGGGCCATAGTAATTACATCAGAAAAGTTATTACCATAATTTAAAAGAAAACGACTTTCATTAATACTTTGTAAATTACAACAAAAAGCACCACCAACTTTGCCACTATGAGGATAAACATCAATCCAGTTTTCATTGATAGCTTTTAAAGCAAAATCACCTAAATGTTTAGAAAAAGTATTAAATTGTTCTACTACAAATTGACATCCCTGTAAATAAGGATACTGACTATCATCATTTACAACAGGGGCATATAATTCATACCAGGGAAGACCATTTTGATATCCTAAATGCTGGGCCTTAATTTTTAAATAATCACGAAAGACATTTAGATTCTCTTTCATGGTCGCTAATAAAACATCTAGTGTTTCTTTAGACATTCGTGAATTGATCAAAGTTCGTTGTAATTCATCTTTATAGCCACGAAGTTTGGTAGTATATAAAACTTCGCCCTTAATACCATTTAAACATGCTGCAATGGTTTGTTCATAATCTTGATAAGCGGCAATTTCTGCCAAGTAAGCTTTTTTTCTTACGTTTTTATCTTTATCATAGGCCATGTTTAATACTTCAGTTAATGGATATTTTTTATTATCAATTTCAACTTCGATACTTGAAACAACCTGATCTTTTAGTTTAGCAAAAGCACTGCTTCCTGTATTTTGCATATGAGCTATAATACTTTCGCTGTTTTTATCAAGGGTATGTTTTTGTTGGTTTTGAATTTCAGTTAAAATATATAAATGATCTTTAATGACTTGACTATCGATGTTATTTAAGTCAAATGATGCGATCCATTGTTTGTTTAAAACATCTTCTTCAACAAAACCAGCTAGTAAATTATCTAACTGATCACTAAATTTTAAAGCTAGTTCATTAGTAGTATCAACAGATAAAGTTAAACTGATATAGCATGATAGCTTTTCAATTAATTCGTTCATTTTAATTGAATCCTTGATATAGTTTTCTAAAGCTTGAATATCTTTAGAATTACGATATTGACTTATCTGTTTTTGAATTATTTCTAAATTTTTAAAATCATTGATAAATTTTTCATCTTTAAAAGAAAGATATAACTTATCTAAATTCCACTCATTCATTAAATCACCTCGCCATTATTATACCAATAAACATTATAATTATTAAATAATTTAATCTAAAATAGAATCATCATTACTAGTAATATAATCATAAATATCTTGACGAATTTCATTTTCTAATTGATAGGTAAATTTAATAGCCGAATTCTTATTATCCGGTAATTGAACTTTGACTGGAGCATTGATTGCGTGAATCTGACCAAAATAGTAAAATTCTTTAGAGATAGCATCATCTTTATTTTTTCTGACAAATAAATGAATTTGAAGATGATTTTCATTTTCATGATAGATTCGTTGTATTTCTTCAGAATCAATACTTCGATTCGGTTTTGAAAAACATATTAAAGTCTTTGCATCAATAAACTGATGTTGATATTTACCACCGTGACTGGCATCAAGATCATGATTAATAAATACAGGCATAGTGTTAGTATGTTGATCATATTTATAGCCACCAATATTTAAAGGGACTGCATTGACCTGCCAGTTGAGCAGGCGACAGACATCTTCATAAGTATATTTTTCATACAGACAAAAGTTAGTATCTTTATAGGTATTAGCATAATTATTTTGATATCTGCTGATGCCAAAATCAATTACTTCTAAGATTTGTTGCTTGAATTCGGTGTTCGTTAGTTCTTTTTTAAAACTACTGGAAATATTTAAATTCTGGTCAATGAAAATGGCATCTTTAAAAGTTTTACGGGCAGAACCAGTAGCAAAATTTTGTGATAGAATATTGACAATCGTATCATAGCTAATATCTTTATATTCAATATTATATTGATCTTTTAATCTTTCTTTTAGACTGTCAAACAAGTTACTATGATTTTCAATAACTAATTTAAGAGCTTCCAACTCATGAATTCGTTTACCGGAAGCTAATTTAGTGGAAATATATGCTAAATATTGTTCTTGGATATTATTAAATTCAATCTGATAGTCTTTTTCATATTTAGATAAAAACTTATGATAACAACCTAAATTCTTGTTTTGGAAGATACGTAAAACATCAATAGATTCATAAGTATCAAAATCTTGTAATTTAGGAATTCTTCCTAGTTTTTGTTTTAAATTAAAATAAGCTTCTTTAATGATTTTAACATCACTGAAATTTGCTTTATCAATTGATTCAAAAATTCTCTTTTTAGAAATTTGATCAAAAGAAACAGTTGAGGCTCCAGGAATGATCAAAGAGCCCTCACTGACAAATCTTCGCAAATTGTCCTTGTTGTAACTTAGATTTCCGCTTAAAGCAATCGGAATTAAAAAGTTTTTTTCATAGTTAGCGATGAAATCTATGATAACAACATATTCTTTAGAATTGTGTTTCCTCAAGCCACGTCCTAATTGCTGGACAAAAATAATTGCTGATTGAGTTGGACGTAACATAACAATTTGATTAACTTTAGGAATATCAATTCCTTCATTAAAAATATCAACCGTGAAGATATAATCTAGATAGTCATCAGGATTATTAGTTTCTAGTTTATCCATGGCTGATCGTCGAGCATCTTCACTATCTTCTCCGGTTAGAGCAATAGTTTTATAGCCACGCTGGTTAAATAATTTTGATAATTCTTTAGCTTCTTCTTTGCGACTGCAAAATATTAGTCCTCGAACCCGATCACCGGAATAGCCATAAATATTTATTTGTTCAATGATGTGATCAACGCGGTGATTAGAAACTAGGTAATTAAAAGCTGTTTTATCATCTAAGGATTTTCCATTAACCGTAATATCACTTATACCATAATAATGAAATGGACATAGTAAATCATATTCCATGGCTTGTTGTAAACGGATTTCGTAAGCTATATTATAGTCAAACATTTTATAAATATCAAAATTATCACTTCTTTCTGGTGTTGCCGACATTCCTAATAAAAATCGTGGTTTAAAATAGTCAACCAATTCCTGATATGACGCTGCTCCTGCTCGATGAACTTCATCGATGACAATATAATCAAATGCATCCGGTAAAAACATTTCTCGATATTCTTTTTTATGGATGGTTTGAATAGTTGCAAAAATATAGTCAGTTAAAGTATCTTTTTGATTTCCGGTAAACATGCCAAAGCTATGATTGGAAATGATTTTTTTATATGAATTCATCGCCGCTAAAGCAATGTTTTCTCGATGAACGACAAAGAGCATTCTTTTAGGATCGTAGTTTTTTACATCAAAAGCACTTAAATAGGTTTTACCAGTTCCAGTAGCTGAAATAATCAGGGCTTTATCTTTATGATTTTTTCTAATATCTTCTAATGATTGTAATGCCCTTATTTGCATTTTATTAGGTCTAATGGATTGATTAGTCATGAAGTGATTGCTTGCTGGTAATTTTTGGTATGTTCTAGCATACTCATCAATCCAATTAGCTGTTAATGGAATAGAATTTTGCCATTGATATAAAAGTTCTTGTTTAATGGATTTTGAAATTTCTGAATCTTCATCAGTAAAAATTTCCATATTCCATTCTTGATTTACTGATAGGGCAGTTTGAGTTAAATTGGAACTGCCAATTATCATATTGAGATTTTGTCCTTTTTTAAAGATATATCCTTTAGAATGGAGATCAGTATTATGATCATGGTAGATTCGCACTTCAAGATTATCAAACTTAAGCAATTCTTTAAATACTTTTGGTTCATTAAAATTTAGATATGTTGAAGTTATGATCTTACCTTTGATTCCTTTATTTTTTAAATCAATTAACGTTTGTTTTAAAGTGGCTAAACCAGATAAATTGATAAAGGCGATTGATAATACAAAGCTGTCACATTTATCAAAAGCCTTGATTAGTTCATGGGATATCTTCATTCCCTGTTTATAGTTATTATAAAGTAATCGTGGTTGACTAGATGTAGAAGTTTTTAGCAGGATATCTTTTTTGCTTTCTAATAAATTTACTGTCATTTATCAAACCTCTTTTTTAGCTCTTCAATTAATTGTATATCAGCGGGAATCTTCTTTTCATCTTTAACAATTATTGCTGCTACAACTTTAATTGTCTTCATTTTTTCACGCTCCCTTTGAACATTATAACAATATTAATAAATTTATAAAAGAATTTAAATGTAATAAAACTTTCAAATGAGATGTTTAAATTCTAAATATTAACTCTTAAGTTACGAAGTTATTTGTTTATAATTGTCAATGATTATATAATAATGATAGGTGATGCTCAAATTGAAGGATTGGAAAAGTTTATTTGATAGTAAAAGATTAAAAAGGGGTCTGGCTTATTATTTAGAAAATCGAGTTGTTTCATTAATTAAGCGAAAATATGGATATAGCGCTAAAGTAACTGGAAATTATGATGACTATAATATTGAAATAATAGTTGATAAAAATGATCATTTTCATCGAGCTTATTGTGATTGCCCTGATTATAAAAATGGAAATATGTGTAAACATATTGCTGCAGTCTTTTATAAAATTGATCATGTCAATGAAATGTTTGAAAATAAAACAAAGGAAAAGCTGTTTAATAAAATTAATCAAGTTATTGACCAATTAAATGTTGATCAAATAAAAGAATATTTAAAGAAAGTAATTTGTCAAGAAGAACTTATTAATGATTTTAGGATGGAATTTATCGAATATTTTGATGAATCTGGTTTAAAAGAAGAAATTCAATACTTTTACTCTAATCTAAGTTCTTTAGATTATAAATATTATTATAAAGATGTAGATATTGCTGTGCTTGTCGAGCAAATTAAAACTTATAATGATGATATTCGATATTTGATTGAGAAAAATAAATTAGAGGATGCTTTTGAGTGTATTTGTACCGGAATTAATGGAATTTTGGCTACGGAATTAGATGCTGATATTTGTATTGATGTAATTGATGAATATATAGAACTGCTCAAAATGATTATTTCTCGTGATGATTCTGGTATGATTGATAAAATATTGGCATATTTAGAAAATGAAGATTCGTTTTTTGTTGGAGCGGATATCGTTGACTATTTGCTTGGTGACAGTCGCTATCATGATCGAACAATGAAGATGATAAGGAAGACAATTAAACAAGGAAAAATAAATATCCAGTATTTAATAGTTCTACTTTATAATTTGCAAGGACAAGAGTTGGATGAATTTTTCCATGGGGACCTTTTTTATTTCATAATCAAATATTTATATGAAAATGTTTATCGTGATTTTTTAATAGCTGTTTTACTAGAAAAAAGAAATGAATTAATATCTTATTATGTTCGTGAGAAAATGATAGATAAGTTGTATTTAGAGATTAAAGATGATTTTGCGTTACTATTTTATTATCGTGATATCTTAAAGAATAAATATCATGAAGAATTAACAAGCACAATTATTAACTATATTTTTAATCGGGCTAAAATAGCATGCTCTAGACATGAGTACCATGAAATCAGTTTAAAAATTGAAAGTTTATTAGAATTCAATGATAAACAGTTAGTTATTGATGTTATCAATAAACTCATTAATAAGTATCCTAAGCGATCAGCTTTTATTAAAGAGTTGCTAACATTAAAAATGATCCTGTTTAATAATTAGATAAAAATAACTATATAAGCGAATAGACGATAAATTTTAAACAATGCATTGAATAAAAGATATTTAAATAGTAATATAACTTCAAGAGGTAAAGTGAAAGGATTAATGAGATGTATAATATTTTTGACGTTTTACCGAATAATTTTTTTAATGTTTTTATTGGTGATAATAAAAGAATTATCTCGGATTGTTTATATTTAGTATATAATTCATTTAAAAGTGATTTGGCATTTACTAGTTCTAGAGAACAAGTGCTATTAATATTTCAAGATTATTTTGAAAATCATATTATTGATTTACAAAGCGATGAACAGTTAAATAATTCAAGAGACAAAGCACTATATATTTTAAAGAGATTAAAAGAGTGTGGCTGGATCAACGAAGAAACCGGGGAGAATTATGAAATATTTATTACCTTTGAAGATTATAGTATTAAAGTTTTAGAGAGCTTATTTAATCTTGATACTAGTAGTGACAACGGTGAGTATTCTGGTTTAATTTATAATATTTATATGTCTTTTAATAGTTTTGATGTTAATCGTGGTGATTTGGTCTTTGAAACAGCTTATGAAAATACTAGAGAACTAGCTACGAAATTAAAAAATCTAAATTCTAATATAAAAAAATATATTCAAAATTTATTAAATGAAGGGATGAAAGATGATCTGGAAGCTTTGTTGAACTCACTACTTCAGGATTATCAAACTAAAATAGTTGATCGCGCTTATTATAATTTAACGACTTATGACAATCCTTCTAAATATCGGCAACAAATAATTAATAAAATTGAAGAAATAACTGAAAATGAACAATATTTTGATTTAATAGTTCGTAATATTATGGAGCGAAAAGATATTGGTTATAAAGAAGCAATGCAAATATTAATAAAACAGAAAGATTATATTGTGGATTCGTTTGAACATATCGAAGATATAATGCAGGAAATAGATAGTAAAAATAATAAGTTTTTTGAATCAGCAATCAATCGAATTACTTTTTTATTGAATAATCAAAATGATATTGAAGGAAAGATCAACAATATTATTAAATCGTTGGAAATTAATGAAGAAATAATAGAACTTGGAAACATCTATACTAATTCTTTTGTGTCTAAAGATTCTTTATATGTACCTCGCAATTTTAATAAACCATTAGAGATTAATTTAGTTAATGAAGTTAAACTTGATAAAAAGATAAAGGATGAAAAAATTGCTGATTTAATTAATAAACAAAAATATTCTCATAAATTTATTGAAGAAAAAGTTTTAAAGATCTTAAAAGGTCAAGGTTCTTTTTTAGGATCATCGTTACCTTTAAATAATAATGATGACTTAGCTACTTTAGTTTTAATCTTTTTGTATGGCTATACCTATAATACTAAATATGAAATTGAGCCATTGGATCAAGAAGTCAGCGTTAATAATTATCGTTTTAAAGATTTTAAAGTAAAGGAGAAAATTAATGGATAAATATCGTATTGCGACTAATTTTTATAATCAGTTTATCCGTTTGACTGATGCTAAAAAAGAAGAGTTTTCAAGATTAACTAATAAATTATTGAGTGTCAATTATCTTTGTGCTAGTCGTCCTCGTGATCGTGAAGATTATTATAAAATTGTCGCTGATCTTGATGTCTATATTAATTATTTTTTATTGATGGATTATGTTTTAGAACATCATAGCGTTGATAAAGTTATCAATCTTTATAACAATCAAAACTATAATCGTTATATGTTTAAGAAAAATGAATCGCTGGTAATATTATTGTTGCGTCGGTTTTACTATCAAAAAATGCAGGAGATATCATTGTTAGATGATATTACAATTACGTTAGAGGAATTGCATGATGCAATCAGTGAAACTGGTATTGTTGAGAAACGGCTTAATAAAGGAGAAATCAAAGAAATATTTCGAGTACTTAGAAGATATAATATTATCGATTTAAGTAGTAATAGCTTGGAAGACAGTACGATAATAATCATTTATCCAACAATATTATATGTATTACCAATTGAAAGATTAGAAGAAATTGATAATATGCTTAGTGATTATCAAAAGCGAGGTGAGATAATTGAAGAAACTAGTGAAGATTAAAATTATCAACTGGCATTTATTTGCCAATGAGACAATTGAAATAAAAAATAATGTCGTAATTACTGGTGAAAATGGAACTGGAAAATCGACTTTACTGGATGCTTTACAATATGTTTTAACCGCTGGTAAAGCTAAGTTTAATAGTGCTGCTAATGATGCTGGAAAAAGAACATTGGAAGGGTATATCCGAGGTAAATTAGGTCGTGAGGGAAAAGAGTATTTAAGAAATGGTGATGTTGTTTCATATATCGTTTTGGAATACTTTGATGAAACATCGAAGCGTAGTCAGTTATTAGGAGTAATCTTAGAACTAAATAAATCAAATATAAAAAAGGAATTGTTTTTTCAGCTAATTGATCAAAAGATTGATGATAAATTATTTTTTGATGGTAATCATATTTATAATCGTAATGAATTTAGAAAAAATACTAAAAAATTGCGTATTAATGCTAATTTTGCTGATAAGAAAAGCAACGTTCCCAGCTTATATCGGCAGGCATTAGGAGTCAGTCAAAAGTATTTTCAATTGATTCCTCGAGCTTTAGCATTTAAACCGATTAATCATGTTTATAATTTCATTTTTGATTTTTTACTAAATGAAGATCCAGTTAAAATAGATGACTTACGAAATAATATTCGAGCCTATCGTAATTTAGGAAATATTTTAAAAGACCAACAAAAAAGATTAGAAGCTTTAGAAAAAGTAGAAAACTTTTATCTAAAATATCAAAAAGTAGAGGCTGATTATCAAAATCATCAAATTGCCAAAGATTTACTATATATCGATGGTTTAAATGATGAAAAAGACAAATTAATCATGACGATTGATAAAGGAAAACAAAAGATCAGCGATTTAAAGCAGTTATTGGCTATAGCTAAAGAAGAAACGGACAAATATCAAAAAGAAGTATTAAATTTAGAAAACATTTTAGAAAACAATGAAGGCTATCGCTTAAAAAAACAACTGGAAACTTCTTTAGAAAACAAGAAATCAGAATTTCACCAAAAGAAAATTCGCTTTGATGATTATCAAAGAAAACTGATTCAAGAAACTAAACTATTAAAACAATTAAGAATAAAAGAAGCTTTTATTAATCGAATTAATGATCAAGATTATAATAGTGATTATTTAAATGAAAATTTATATGATATTAAAAATGATTTAAATAGTCGTCGAAATGATCTAAGTGAACAAAAAATTATTTCCATGCAAAATTTAAAATCGTTACAACATAATTATAATGACTTAGTTGAACAGCATGATTTGTTAAGTCGAAATCGCTTTGCTTATCGCCAAGAGGTTAGGGAGTTGCTGGAAGTATTAAAACAGGAGTTATATCGTTATTATCATCAAAATATTGAAGTTAAACCGATGTGTGAGTACTTAGAAGTTAGCGATGAATCATGGCGTAATGCAATCGAGGGATATTTGAATACGCAACGTTTTGATATCATTATTGAACCCGAGTATTTTGTCAAGGCGATGGAAATTTATGAACAGTTTAAAGAGAGCCATGGTATTTTTGGGGTAGGGATCGTTGATGTAGCCAAACTGGAAAAATATCAAGAAACTAATAAAGATAGTCTCGCTAATTATGTTACTAGTTATAATAGTTATGCCAAAAATTATGCTAATATGTTATTGAATCGCGTAATCTGTGTTGAAAAAATTGAAGAACTAAGAAATTACCGCACGGCAATCACTAAAACCTGTATGGTTTATAATAATTATACTGTTAGAGCCATCAATCCTAAAGTTTATCTTCGGCCATTTATCGGTTTGGAAGCTATGAAAATTCAAAAAGAAATGGTGGAAAATAAATTAGATCAGTTAACTGTTGAAATTAAAGCTGAAAAACGTAAATATAATGATGTTGATCGTAACTTAAAGATTATTAATCAATCGCAAATAGAATCGTTAATTTCTTATGCCAGTATCGTGGATGAATATCATAATTTGGATAACGATATTCAGGAAATCACTGTCAGATTAAAGGATCTGATTCAAGATGATTCTATTATTTCGATAATGGAACAGCTAGATAAAGTTCAAGGCAAATATAAACAAGCTCAAGTTAATTATGATTCAAAACATCAACAGCATTTAAGGCTTGAAAATGAATTGACTGATAGTCAAATAAGGATTGATGAAATTGATAAGACTTTGCAACAATTGCCACCAGTACCTGAGGTAATTGATAGTAATGTCGAGAAAATCAGACAGCGATATTTAAGAAGATACAATGATAAATATCAAACAATGCAAAATAATTTATTAATCAGAATTCGTGATTTAGAAAAAGAAGTAACTAAAGAAAGTAATAATCTTGAATGGTCGATGAAAGCTTTTAATCATGAATTTAAAGTTGGTTTTGGTGAAACAGTGGCTAGTATTGATACGTATTTACAGCTTTATTATAAATTAAGAGATATTGAAATTGTCAAAAGACAAGATGATGTTCGTAATGCTAGACGCAAATGCGAGCAGTCATTCCAGGAGTCATTTATTTCTAGGTTAAATGAAAAAATTAATCAGGCTAAAAAGGATATTAGAGATTTAAATAAAGGGCTACAAGGTAAAAATTTCAATGGTGATAGTTATGAGTTTGAAGTAAATCCAAGTCGTCGTAAGGAGTATCGTCGTTATTATGATATTATTGCAACGAACCAGCAATATAATAGTGATGATTTATTTGTTACTACTTTATCTAATGAAAATCGGGCAGTCATGGATGAATTGTTTAATCAGATTGCTTTGTTAGATGAAGATGAAAGTGGTGAAAAATTACTTCAAAAGTATACCGATTATCGTGAATATTTAGATTATGATATTAAAATAACTCATGAAAATGGTGATTTTACGAAATTTTCTAAAGTTAATCGAGAAAAATCTGGTGGTGAAACCCAGACCCCATTCTATGTTGTAATTGCTTCAAGTTTTGAACAGTTAATTAAAAATCGTGTTGATGAAGATTCTGGCTGTGTTGTTTTATTTGATGAGGCTTTTAATAATATGGACGAACCCCGCATTGAAGCAATGATGAAATTTTACAGCGAGTTAAATGTTCAGATTATTTTAGCTGTTCCACCAACTAGAGCTGGAACGATCATGCCATATGTTGATACTACTTTAGCGATTATTAAAGCTGATGATTATTCATTTGTGGAGACGGTGATTCATGAATAAATATGGACTTAAAATATTAAATAGTCTGTTAGATAAATATGAACGAAGTGTTTTATCTAAACAAGGCTCTAATTTGCATCTGCAGATTAAATTTAATATTACTAAAATTTTTCCTAAATATAATCATAGTGATTATTACCGTGAAAGAGTCTTGATTGATGAGATTTCATATGAATTACAGAATTTAAAGTTGCTATTTTTGGAAGTAGATGATGACGATAATATTCTTGAGGTTAAATTGAATTTAGAAAAAAAGGCCATTGAACAAGTTTATCAATTGACCAAACGAGTATATTTACCGGATTATCAAACTAAAACATTAAATTATTTAAACAATTTATCGATTACAATTGACTGGATTGATAAATTTAGAAAACAAATGATCGATTGGTTAAATAATTACCGTAGTGTAAATCGCTATTTCAATCTGGAAAATATTAGTGAACTTGAGGATATTTTTACTGTTTTACTAGCTTTACCTAAACAAGATCAAGAAATATCTTTTCGTAAGTTTTCATTAAAGGTCTTAAAAGATTCCAAAAAATTGGAAACGATTAAAGGGAAAATAGTCAATATTATTACTGATTTTTATCCTGGAAGCTTTACTAATGAAGATGAGCTATTTGCCACATTCAACGTGTTAAAAAATCCGGGATTTATCTATCTGTCAGGTGATATTGTTATTAAGATCAATGATCAGATTATTGATATTGGTCGATTAAATAGTCCTTTTTCATTAACGACTGAAAATATTGAACGGCTGGAAATAATTAGGATCGATGATCAAAATGTATTAACGATTGAAAATCTGACCTCGTTTTATGATACGGTTTTAAGCGATACGTTAATTATTTATTTAGGTGGTTATCATAATAGCTTAAGACGAAAAATTTTATTAAAAATATATGATTTTGCACCACAATTAAATTATTTACATTTTGGTGATATTGATGCTGGTGGTTTCTATATTTATCGACATTTAAAAGAAAAGACCCTGATTCCCTTTAAAACAGTAGCAATGGATATTGAAACATTACAAAAATATCAAAATTATACTAAGAAGTTGACACAAAACGATCAAAAAAGATTAATTAGTTTAAAAGAAAAATTAAACTTACCAGTAATTGATTATATGCTTGAGCACAATTGTAAGTTAGAACAGGAAATTGTCGAAATCGATAATCTGATAAAAAAAGATTGACTAATAGTGAAAAAAAGTGTATATTTAATAGGCAACGAATGATAGCAGCACATAGAGTTTTGAAAATTGCGTTTATAGCTAATGTTTGTAAAGTAGCTAGCTGCAAAGTGAAATACTTAATATAAACACACTTCAATTAATCTATGCAATGTTATTGTTTTATGCAGATAAAACAATAAATGGAGGAAATTAAATGTCACGTTACACAGGACCAGTATGGAAAAAATCTCGTCGTTTAGGTTTTTCTATCTTAGAAAATGGTAAAGAATTAAACAGAAGACCATATGCACCAGGTCAACATGGTCAAAAAAGAAAAAAACAAACAGAATATGGATTACAATTAGCTGAAAAACAAAAAGTAAGACATATGTATGGAGTTAATGAAAAACAATTCCATAATACTTTCAAAAGAGCAGGGAAAATGGATGGTATCCATGGTTATAATTTCTTATGCTTATTAGAAAGCAGATTAGACAATGTTGTTTACAGATTAGGATTTGCACCTACAAGAAGAGCTGCAAGACAATTAGTAAACCATGGTCATATCTTAGTAAATGGAGTTAAAACTGATATCCCATCATTCAGCGTTAAGGTTGGAGATGTTGTAGAAGTTAAAGAAAAATCTAAAAATTTAGCAGTTGTTAAAGCTGCATTAGAAAACAAATCATTTACTCCTGCTTTCGTAGAAGTAGATGAAAACAAAGTTTCAGGTAAATTAACTCGTTTACCAGAAAGATCTGAATTAAATCAAGAAATCAATGAATCATTAATCGTTGAATACTATAACCGTATGGGTTAATAAACTAAATAAAATTAGGTATATCATAAGTATATTGCAGCTATGGTATACCTTTTTTGTTTTGATAATTTTTTTAAAAAGAAAAAGCCGATGAGCATCGACTTTATCTTAT
>NZ_CALUXO010000093.1 GCF_944324745.1 uncultured Thomasclavelia sp.
ATGCTCTTCTTTACCATGCTTTAATAAATATAAAGGTGGTTGTGCTGCATAAACAAATCCATTTTCAATCAATGGTTTTAAATAACGATATAAGAACGTCAACATCAAAATTCGAATATGACCACCATCGACATCGGCATCGGTCATGATAACAATTTTATGATATCTTAGTTTATTAATATCAAATTCATCACCAATTCCGGTACCAAAAGCAGTAATCATCGAACGAATTTCAGCATTTCCCAAGATTTTTTCTAATCTTGATTTTTCAACATTTAAGATCTTACCACGAAGTGGTAAAATTGCCTGAATTCTTCGATCACGACCCATTTTGGCACTACCACCAGCGGAATCCCCTTCGACAATAAAGATTTCACATTCACTGGCATCTTTACTTGAACAATCAGCTAATTTTCCAGGTAAATTAGAAACTTCCAAAGCGCTTTTTCTTCGTGTCATTTCCCGGGCTTTTTTAGCTGCCATTCTAGCTCTAGAAGCAACAATTGCTTTATCAACGATTATTCTGGCGGTATCGGGATTTTCTAATAAGAATTTTTCTAATTCTTTAGAAATAATATTGCTGGCAATCTTTCTTACTTCAGCGTTTCCTAATTTTGTTTTTGTTTGTCCTTCATATTGAGGATCAGGATGTTTAACCGAAATAATTGCAGTCAATCCTTCACGCACATCTTCACCAGATAAAGCTTCGTCATCTTTTTTTAATAAACCGTTATTTTTAGCGTAATTATTAATAACTCTAGTTAAGGCTAAACGGAAACCTTCTTCATGAGTTCCTCCTTCATGAGTATTAATATTATTACAGAATGAATAGATATTTGATTGATAGCCATCGTTATATTGCATTCCTACTTCAATCGTAATATCTTGTTGCATATCTTCCATATAAATGATTTCATCATGAATTGGTGTTTTATTCTTATTTATATATGCAACATATTCTTTTATCCCACCTTCATAATGATAAACATGTTTATGGTTAGCACCATTACGATTATCTTCTAAAGATAGTTTTAATCCTTTATTTAAAAAGGCCAATTCTCTAATTCTTTGTCTTAAAGTATCATAATCATAAACTGTTCCCTCTTTAAAAATTCGTGGATCAGCTTTGAAAGTAACAATTGTTCCAGTATCATCGGTATCACCAATGATTTTTAATGGCGCAACTGGTTTTCCACCATCTTCAAATCTTTGATAATAAATATGGCCATCACGATGAACCTGAACTTCTAACCAAAGTGATAATGCATTAACAACTGAAGCCCCAACACCGTGAAGACCTCCAGATACTTTGTAACCACCACCACCGAATTTACCTCCGGCATGTAGGACCGTAAAAATTGTTTCAACAGTAGATATTCCCGTTTTTTCATGAATTCCAGTTGGCATTCCACGTCCATCATCAACAACTTGAATAACATCATCATCTTTTAAAATTACTCGAATATGACTGGCATATCCCGCTAAAGCTTCGTCAATTGAGTTATCAACAATTTCCCATACTAGATGATGTAATCCTCTAATTGATGTTGTCCCGATATACATTCCGGGTCTTTTTCTAACTGCCTCTAAACCTTCTAATACTTGAATATCTGATTCATCGTAACTATGTTGTACTTTTTCTTCAGCCATCAGCTAACCTCCTTACCACTAGAAATATAAATTTTCTTTGCTTTTTCGACAATATGATGATGGATCCCATCAATCGATGTCGTCGTAATAAAAGTTTGTATCTTTTGATTCAATATATCTAATAACATATTTTTCCTAGTTTCATCTAATTCTGATAAAACATCATCTAATAATAAAACCGGATATTCTCCAATTTCTTCTTTGATCAATTCAATTAATGCAATCTTTAAACTTAATACAATCGTTCTTTGTTGCCCTTGTGAAGCATATAAATAAGCTTCTTTATGATTTAAATAAATCTTCAAATCATCTTTATGAATTCCAATATGCGTTTGCATATAATCAACATCCCGTTGCCGATTTTTCTTATAAATAGCCAAGATATTTTCATCATTAACTTCTTGTTTTAAAAAACAATGATAAGCTAAACTAACTTGTTCATCATTTTTTTTAGAAATCAACTGATAAACTAAAACTACCTTTTCATTTAAACGAGCAACAAAATCTTTACGTCGTCTAATTAAATCAGTCTGCAATCGAGCCATCTGTTCATCTAAAACCTCAAGATACTCATCATTGCTTTGATATTTTTGATTTAATATCTTTAAATATTTATTTCGTTCTTTAAGCAATTGATTATATTTACTAAGATTGAAAACATAAATAGGTGAGATCTTGGAAAGCTCTAAATCAATAAAATGGCGCCGATTTCTCGGACTGCCCTTAATTAAATAAAGATCATCGGGAATGAAGACAACGACATTTAATAACCCAACAAATTCACTTATTTTATGAAGTTCCTGGTCATCGATTTTAGCACGTTTAAAATTGTTTCCTAAAATCATTTCTAACTTTCTAGTTTTATTATTGGTGATAATTTCTCCTTGTACCTTGGCAAAATCTTTATCAAACATAATCATTTGTTTATTGATATGAGTTTTAAAAGATTTCCCAACAGATAATAAATAAATAGCTTCAATTAAATTAGTTTTCCCTTGACCATTGCTACCAATTAAAATATTGATATCTTGGTCAAATTCAATAAAAAAATGTTCATAATTACGAAATGTATCAAGACTAATCGATTTAATTTTCATTACTCAATTATAAACTTATCACCATTATATTCTATCTGGTCACCTGAGCGTAATTTTTTACCACGACGAGTTTCAATTTCATCATTGACTTTCACTAGCCCATCTTGAATTACCATTTTGGCTTCAATACCACTGGAAACACAATTAGAATATTTTAAAAACTGTCCTAAAGTTATATATTCATCTTTTATCTGAATTTTTTTCATGATGTCCCTCTTTTTCTCATAAATATATTATCATTATAACATATTATAGCCTTAAAATCAAAAAAATAAGGTTTTTAAGGCTGGTTTTTAATAAATAATAAAAAATGTTGTCTTTATAAAAAAATTGCTCATATTTAAAATTTATCCACATATACATAATATAGAGTATGAAAAAAGCTACAAATAAATGTAGCTTAATAAGTTCTTACTGGTAAGACTAATTGAATCAAATCATCTTTTTCATAATCTTTGATGATAAATGGTTTCATTGGTCCCGTAAACAATAATTTTACTTTAGGTTCACTAAATGATCTTAAAGCATCAGTTGCATATTTAGAACTAAAAGAAATACTCAAAGATTCACCTTTGAAGAAAGAACGATCAAGTTTTTCTTCTACAGAACCAATTTCTTGCATATAAGATGAAAGAATTACTTCTTCATCTGACATATCAAGTTTAATGATGTTGTTTTGTTCATTATTTAATAAAGATACACGATCAATAGCATTTAATAAATAATGAGCATCAATATCTAATTCATAATCATAGCTTTCAGGTATTAAGCGATTAGTATCTGGGAAAGTACCATCAATTAATCTAGTTTGAATAATGTTATTATCAAAAACATATAATACTTTACGATCAGAAACATAGATTTCAATTTCTTCGTCTTTTTCAATGATCTTAGAAATTTCATCTAATGATTTTTGAGGAATCGTAATATTAAATGTTATTGAGTTATTTAATGGAGCTACTTTTTTAGCTAAACGATAACTATCAGTAGCTGTAGCTTCTAATTGTCCATTACCAGCTTTAAAATTGATTCCAGTCAAGATTGGTTTATGTTCTTTTTCGCTAGCAGCAAATTTAGTTTGGGTAATTAAATCTTTTAAGATAAAAGAACTGATAAAAAAGTTAGACCCACTTTTAGATAAATCGATACGAGGATAATCTAAAATGTCATTACCATTTAAATCAAATTTAGATGTTCCCCCAGAAATTCTAGTTAATGAGTGTTCTAAAGTTTCAAAAGTAATGTCATCGTTATCAATTTTACGAACAATGTCTAAGATAAAGCGAGAGTTTAAAACAACTCCTCCAGTTTCATCAATATTTAAATCTTCATTTTTATCAATTTTAGTTTGAATCGTAATATCAGAATCACTACCAGTTAAGATTAAACAATCTGATTGTAAATCAAACTTAATTCCTGTT
Source organism: uncultured Thomasclavelia sp. (assembly GCF_944324745.1). Classification (GTDB taxonomy): domain Bacteria; phylum Bacillota_I; class Bacilli_A; order Erysipelotrichales; family Coprobacillaceae; genus Thomasclavelia. Next base: position 4,169 of record NZ_CALUXO010000093.1, read on the forward strand.
AAAACAGGTAAAGGGGTTCTGATTGAAACAGCTTTTGTTGTTTTATTAAGTGCGTTTAATAATTTAAGTCGATTAATTGTAAATTTCATAATGACCTCCTTGAGTTTATTATATATATTTATTTTAAATTATTCTACTAATATTATTATATTGTGAATTTTGTGAATAAACACGAAAACCTTGAATAATTCAGTTATTTTTTTGTGAGTTTAATGTGTCTAATTTATGCCCAATTTGTGCTTTAATTTATCAATAGCTAATTTATAATCAGGATCTTTTTTGATTTTAGTATCTACTCTGGCACAAGCTTTCATTACAGTTGAGTGATCACGGTTACTAAACGTAGTTCCAATTTCCGAAAAAGTAATATCCAATAATTCTCGCATTAAATACATGCAGATTTCTCTTGGTGTTGTTAGTTTACGCGTTTTATTTTTAGAAATAAGCTGACTGATGGTTAAATAATAAAATTCTGCCGTTGTTTTTAAGATCAATTCTTTAGTTAAAGCGGTTTTTGGATTTTGTACCACTTTATCATCTTTAAGTGATTCTAAAGCAAAAGCCATATCAATAGTATTTGTATGATTCATAATACTGCAGAAAAATAGTCTTTTTAAAGCTCCTTCAAGATTACGAACATCTTTACAATAATGGTTAGCCATAAAGTCAACAACATCATCTTGGATAATTAAGGATGGATTATCAAGATTTTCAATCTTTTTTTCTAAGATAGCTCTAGCAGTTTCAAATTCTGGTGGATCAATACCAAAGCTTAATCCTGAATTAAAACGGCTGATCAAACGTGATTCAATTCCTTGTAATTCTTCTGGCATTTTATCACTAGTGATGACGATTTGTTTATTATTATTTATTAATTCATTAAAGATGTGAAAAAAGATTTCACTACTTTTTTCTTTATTGAATAAAAATTGAATATCATCAATTAATAAAATGTCTAATTGTTTATATTTTAGATAAACATCATTGCTATTTCTACCCTTCATTGCACCAACAACTTCGTCAACAAAGTCTTTACTAGTAATATAGCGAATTTTTAACGATGGATTGGTTTCTTTGGCGTAGTTTCCAATGGCATTTAATAGATGGGTCTTTCCTAACCCGGGGTTACTATAAATAAATAACGGGTTGAAATTAGAACCTGGATTACTCGATACTAGTAAAGCAGCGTTTTGTGCCATACGATTGGAACTTCCGACTACAAAGTTATCAAAAGTGAAGGTTTTATTTAAATTATCTTTAAAAAGTTCTTCATTTTGGACGGAAATGGTTTTTTGAAATTCTTCATCAGTGATGATTTCAACTACGACAGGTGAAGCTAGCATGCCAGAGAGGATATCTTCAATATCTTTCTGATTATTTTTTATTGTTTCTACATTAAAAGCATAAGGTGTTGTAATAATTACCTTATTGTCACTAATTGAGGCGATATTAGAATAACGAAAAACTGAATCCATGATGATTTTTTCAATTTTTCGTTCATCAGGCAAATCTTTTTTCTCTAATGTATCAAGACATAATTGCCAAATTTTACTATTATCATTCATTTTTTTACCTCCGCACCTACCATTATATGTTAATAAATTGTAAATTTAAAGCAAAAAAAACAGAGTTCAAAATACTTCACAAAGTTATTCACATCAAAATCTATGATTTTGTAGGAAAATCATAGAAATTCACAAAATTCACAAATTTAAATGTGCACATTATAATATGTGAATGTGAAAAATGTGTCTATTTATCTAATATTAAGACAAACTTCATATTAAAGTCACATTTAACAACAAGCAAGAATGAGCTTTTTAGACAAAAGTCACACTTATTCACATAATCAAAAGACCCAATATGACTTTGTGAATTAAATGTGTTTAATTATGAACAATTGATGTTACTAAACTTTTTTATTTAAAAGTGAAAATATAAAGGAATAGAGAAAAATAAAAAGTTTTTAACTTTCTAGCTGTCAATTTTCTTTAATTTCATTGACTTAGAGGGGTTTTTCATATAAAATGGTGGGGCATATGTTATTTGTATAAAAGTATTAAAGTATGGAGGTGTAATTAATGAAAAGAACATATCAACCAAATAAAAGAAGAAGAGCAAAAACTCATGGTTTTAGAGCTAGAATGGCAACTGTAGGAGGAAGAAAAGTACTTGCACGTCGCCGTAAAAGAGGAAGAAAAGTATTGTCAGCTTAAAAAATCCACTTTTATGGTGGATTTTTTTCTAAAATTTTATGAAAAAAGAATATAGAGTAAAAAAAAATGAGGATTTTAGTCTCATTATTAAAGATAAACAAAGTTTAGCGAATCGTTCATTCATTATTTATTACCGAAAAAATGATTTGGAACATGCTCGAGTTGGAATATCAGTAAGTAAGAAATTAGGTAAAGCGGTAGTACGAAATAAGATAAAACGTCAAGTAAGAATGATGTTACAACAGACGATTGATTTTGATAAATGTTATGATTATATCGTCATTATTCGAAATAAATATTTAGATTTAGATTTTAATTCAAATTTAAATGAGCTACAATATTTATATAAAAAAATATTAAAAAGGATGGAAAAAATAAATGGTGTTAGATAACAAGACTAAAAAAATTCTAAAAATATTTTGTTTAGTTTTCTTAGTTGCTATCTTAACAGGATGTACACAAAACCTTGATAGTAACGGTAATCTAATCGAGTCAAGAGCGATTACAACATCAACACCTTGGTCCCTATCGGCTGGGTGGTTTGATTTTATTTTCGTTATTCCAATTGCCAAAGCAATTCTATTTATCAATAATTATGTTGGAAATGTTGCTATTGGGGTAATTGGGGTTACAATCATCGTCAACTTGATTATTTTACCAATTATGATTAAATCAACAGTATCAACTCAAAAAATGCAGTTGTTACAACCAGAATTAGAAAAAATTCAGCGTAAATATCGTGGTCGAACTGATCAAGCTTCACAAATGAGACAAAATGCTGAAATTCAAAACTTGTACAAGAAAAACAACGTCAGTATGTTTGGTTCGTTTGCAACATTCTTAACCTTACCAATCATGCTTGCAATGTGGCAGGCAGTACAACGAATTGAAATTTTATATAGTACTGTTGTTTTTGGAATCAACTTAGGTGAAAGACCAATTAATCATATTTTAAATTTTAATATTGCGTATATTATTTTATTGGTATTAGTTGCCGGAACTCAATTCTTTGCAATGCAAATCAACCAAATGATGGCAAAACGTTCACCAAAATATCGTCCATCAAATCAGATGAAGTCGATGAATACAATGAATAACGTTATGACTATTTTCATTGTTTACTTATCAGCAACAATGCCGGCAGCTATGTCATTATACTGGATCACAACTAACGTTATCAGTATCATTAGAACTGTATATATTCAGTTCTTCCATATTGAAAAAGCCAAAAAAGAAGTAGAAGCTACAACAACTAATTTCTTAAATAAAAATAAGAAAAAGTAGGTGATTTAATTGAAAAAACAGTACACTGCCAAAACAGTACAAGATGCCGTTAATAACGCGTGTCAAGAACTTGGAGTTACAATAGATGAATTAAATTATGAAGTTATTAGTGAAACCAAGACATTATTCATTAAAAAAGCAACTATTGAATGTTATACAATTCCAATGATTCAGGAATTTATTGAAAATTATATTCGTCGATTTATTACAGATATGGGATTTGAAATTGAAACAGTTTCATATCTACAAGACGGAAGAATTTATTGTAATATTAATACAAGTAATAATTCTATTTTAATTGGTAAAGCTGGTGTTATTCTTCGAGCAATTAATTTTATTGTTAAAAATGCAGTCAGCAATACATATAAAAAACGTTATGAAATCAGTGTTGATATTAATGGATATAAAGAAGATCGCTATAAAAAAGTTGCTTCCATGGCTAGAAGATTTGGTAAACAAGTTCAAAGAACCAAAACTGATATTAAATTAGATCCGATGCCTGCAGATGAAAGAAAAGTAATGCATCAAGAGCTAGCTAAATTTAATCATGTTAAAACTGAAAGCCACGGTGAAGGAAAAAATCGTCACATGATTATTTCTTATGTAAAATAAAATACTTTAAATTACATGTGTTAGACCAGTAGTTTTTACTGGTCTTTTAAAATATAAAAAAAGTTCTTGCCCTATAGTAAGGTTTAAGTTGTATGCTTAAAATAAAGGAGGAGTGTTTATGGATATTAATATCAATCAAGAGCTGTTAGTAGCTCTTCAGGAAAATAAAATAATCAAATCAACTCTAGAATTTGATCAAAGGGATGAAGCGATTCTTGCCCTTACTAAAACGTTAATGACCCTTGGTTATAATAAAGAAGATATTTTAGATTTAATTGATAATAAAATGAGTTTATTGGATATTTTATTATTTCACTATGACTTGTTGCAAAATAAACAATATGAATGTTGTTGTTTAAGCAATAAAATAAAGAAAATGATTGATGAAATAAAGGAAGAAAACAATGGAATATACAATTAATCAAGTATGTAAAAAATATGATTTAAATGCTTCTACATTAAGATATTATGAAAAAGAACATCTATTGCCTCCAATCAAAAAAAATTCAAGCAATCAAAGAGTATATAATGATGATGATTTGAAGTGGCTTGATATTATTATGTGTATGCGAAAAACAGGAATGACTATTGCTTATATTCGTAATTATATTGAATTATGTAAACAAGGCGATGAGACTTTAGAACAAAGATTTGAAATATTAAAAAAACAAAAAGAAATATTGACGTTGCAGCAACAAGAATTAGATAAAAATATAGAAATGATTAATTTAAAGATTGATCTATATCAAGAAAAGCTAGTTAAGGATAAGTGATATGTTTAATTACATATCACTTTTTCAAATTTCGTAACAATAATTATAAAAAAATATGACTATGTTATAATTAATTATTGAAAATGGAGGGGTTTAATGGATGTAATGGTTGTAATAAACCAGATGTTGCAATTATTTATTATAATTGGTCTGGGTTATTTCATGCAAAAGAAAAAGATTTTAAATGACGAAATTAATAGTAAACTTAATTATATTGTTATTTCAATTACCACACCGGCAATGATATTTTCATCAGTATGCACCACAACGATTGATGATAAAAACATGGTCATTTATACATTAATCGTAGCTACAGCAGTATATATTGCACTACCAATTATAAGTTTCTTATTAGTGAAGATAATGCGGATTCCGATGCGACAAAAAGGATTATATATGTTTATGACTATTTTTTCTAACATTGGTTTTATGGGATTTCCAATTATGAAAGCTTTATTTGGAAATGATGCAGTCTTTTATACTGCCCTATTTAACATATTATTTAATTTAGAAGTATTTACTTTAGGAGTAATTTTAATTAACTATGGTAATAACGTTAGAATGAAATTAGATCCTAAAAATTTATTATCCCCTGGTGTCGTTTCTTCAATTATCGCAGTTTTTATTTATTTTCTTGAAATTCCAATTCCAGGTGTTCTTGCAAATTGCTTTGAAATGGTCGGTGATATGACTACCCCATTAGCTATGATGATTATCGGGGCTACATTAGCTAATATTGAGTTAAAAAGTTTATTTACAGAATTACGCTTATATTATTTTACAGTAGTAAAACAAGTTATCTTACCAATTGTAGTATTTCCTATTATCGCCTTTTTTATTAGAGATCCCTTAATTCAAGGAATTACTTTAGTTAATATTGCTATGCCAGTAGGAAATAGTGCTGTATTATTCGCTAAACAATATGGTGGCGATGTTGAATTAGCAGCTAAAAGTATTTTTATTACCACGTTAGTTAGCGTTTTTACTATTCCATTAGTTATTTCAATCTTATTAGTATAAACACATGGTTATCATGTGTTTATTTTTTGATAAAAAATACAATTAATACACATATTGTGTCATATATAAATTATCTTATACACATTAGTAGACAAAATATCTTTATTCTTATAAAATTTGTTATTATTTTTGATGATAGAAAATACTGATAAAATCAATAAAATTTTATATAAAGAAGGAGAGCGGATAATGGAATTTAATATTGCAATTTGTGACGATGAGAAAGATTATGTTAAAGAAATAATTGATTATCTAGATAAAATATCGTGGAAAAGAAACAATAAATTTATCTATCATACATTTTATAGTGGTAAGGATTTATTAGATAGTAATCAAACTTTTGATGTAATTATTTTAGATATTAAAATGGATAATGTTTCAGGAGTACAAGTTAAAGATATTTTCTATCATAGAAACAACAATTCTCGAATAATATTTTTAACTAATTATGATGAGTATATGAAATATTCATTTGGTCGTAATGTCTATGGTTATATTAATAAAGCTCAAATTGAACAGATCGAACAACCAATGGCAATTATCTTTAAAGAATTATTAGAAAATCGCACAGTAGTAATTCATGGTAAAGTAATTAATTTATATAAAGTATATTATGTTAGAGCCGATGGACCTTATATCAATATTCATTATGAAAATGATTATGATATTTATCGGATGACTCTAAGTGATTTTGAAAAGAAAATAATGAATTCTAATTATATTAGAACTCATAAATCATATCTAGTTAACATGCGCTATATCAAAGAAATAAAGAATCGAGAACTAATTTTAGATAATGATGCAATCATCAGCATATCACATAATAAAAAGAATGAAGTCATCAAAACTTATCATAATTATTTAATGGAGAATATTACATATGATTAATTGGCTAATCTTATTAGTGAAACAATTCATTGATATTATCAAATATTTATTAATTGCTGATGCTTTATTCGATTTAAAGTGGAATAAATATCAAAAGATTAAAGAAATAATAATTTTATCAGTATTAATAATCATCACCTATCTCCTACTATTCAACTATATTATTGATATTTGGATAGATTTAAACTTAGTTATCTGTCTAATTTTTCTAGTCGTAGTACTTAGAAATAAACCATCTATAACATTCAAATATATAGTGGTAAGTACGCTAATAGTTACAGTAATCGAACAAATTGTAGATTTATTTTTAGGCTATAATATTATAAATGTTAATAATAATGAATTTGTGATTTCAAACTTATTAAGATTTTTTATTATTTTAATAATTTATTTGTTAAAGCATTTAATTGATGTAGTTAGTAAAAATTCTTTTCAAATAAGCTTACCTAGTTATATATACATGAATATTATATTTTCATTTAGTGCAACAATTTTTCCATTAATTATTGTTCAAACATATAGCAATCTTATAAGAAATTCTTTAAGCAATTTAATAATAGTTGTTGCATATCTTAATATACTAATTTCAATAATATCGATGATTTTCTTTATAAAAAATAAAAATGAAAAAGATAAGTATTATTTAGAAAGCTTAATCAAAGATCAGACTATAAAATTGCAGGAAGATTATTATCAAAAACTAATTGCTAACTACACTAATATTCGTAGTTTTAAACATGATGTTAAAGCCCATCATCATATTTTAAATAATTTATTAGAAAATCATAGTTATGAGGAGGCTAAACTATACTTAAAGAAGATGTCTGATAAAATATCAAGCAGTGATTTGTATAACACAAATAACATTTACATTTCTACTATTTTAAATTCGTTTGATCAGATGTTTAAAGAAAATAATATTAAATTTACTTTCACCTATAATGTAAATAATTCTCTCAATATGGATAATATGGATATTTGTTCCCTATTCCACAATTTAATCATCAATACAATCGAAGCCAATATAAAAATCACTTCTAATCGTTTTATTTCTTTAACTATTACCAGTATCAAAAATAATCTTTTAATTAAACTAGTCAACCCAATTATAAATGAAGATGAGCTAATTTATTTAATGGAAATGAAAAGTTCAAAATCTGATTCAGAAAATCATGGCGTTGGTTTAAAGATTATCAATGAAATTATTAATAAATATAATGGTAAAAATGACTATCAAATAGAAAATAATTCGTTAATTAATACAATTATTTTATTAAATGTCGTAAACTATTGATTTAAATACAATTTTAAAGAGTATAAATACAATAATTAATTAAATCTAAAATTTAATATTATATTTTTCTCGAACAGGAGGAAATATAATATGACTACTTATGGTTTATACGAATGGTTATTAAAATGGTTAGGTGGATGGAGCTAGAAGGAGAAAAAATATAAAAATATCTTCATTGTATATTTATTTAAAAAAAGGTATGATGCAATGTCATATCTTTTTTGTCTTCAAGCACTAGTTGTTGCTAGTGCTTGAATCAAAATTAAGATTAGCGCTTTTTTGAGCTTTAGTTAAGACATCCATTACAATGCGTGAGTGTTGTAACATTTTATTTGCAAGATTATAATCAAGATGATCGATGGCTTGGGCAAATGTTTTAAATTCATCGAATAAATGATGATGATTTTCGGTTGGTATTTGCTTTGAGTGTCCTTTGTTTTTTAGAATTTGAATATTATTAAGTACACTTACAGGACCATCAATTTTGATACATCCAAGATTGCCTTGAATTGTTGAAGTGATTGGAGCACTGGAATCTTTAGCTCCAATACAGACAGCTTTAAAATCTGAATAATCGAGAAATAGAATTCCAGAAGTATCAATATTATTTTCAATATTAGCGTGATAAGTTACTTGATTGGGTTGACCAAATAATCCAGTAACAAAATGAATATTATAGACATTTAAATCCATCAGTGCCCCACCCGCTTTATTAAAGTCAAAAACCGGATGAATTATTCCTTGCTTAAAATCGTCATAACGAGATGAATATTGGGAAAAATTACAAGAGACAATACTTATTTTTCCGATAGTTGATAATTGTTCCTTGATTTGTTGATAGACTGGCAGGTATTGATTTGTAATAGCTTCAAATAATAGACAATTGTTGTTTGTAGCTAGGTCGATTAATTGGTCTAGTTGTTTTAAATTTGTTGTAAATGGTTTTTCACAGATTACGTGTTTATGACATTCCAGGGCTTTTTTAGCGTATTGAAAATGAAGATGATTTGGTAATGCTATATAAACAGTATCGATATCATGATCATTTAATAATTTTTCATAGTCATAGTATGCTTTTTGAATATGATATTTATTAACTAAATTATTTATTTTTTCACTCGATTGTTTTCTCCCTAATATTGCAGTTAATTCGATTTCTGGTAATATAGGTGTAATAGTTAAAAAATCCTGGACGATCATACCACTTCCAATTATTCCTAATTTCATATGTTTCCTCCCAATAATTGATATATAGACTATTATAGCATTGTTTTGGTATACTAATTACTATTAATTTATGATAAAATACAAAGGTCAAAGGACGGTGAGATGATGAATGATGATATTATAGTTGCTATTGCAACAAGTAGATTAGAGGCAGCTATTTCAATTATAAGAGTTAGTGGCAAAGATAGTATCGCTTTTGTCCAGAAATTTTTTACCGGGAAAATCATGGAAAAACCTAGTCATACGATTAATTATGGTTTTATTATTGATGAAGGAAAGAAAATTGATGAGGTTTTAGTAAGTATTTATCGTGGAAGTAAGACTTTTACCGGTGAAGAAATGGTTGAAATAAATTGTCATGGTGGTGTTTATATTACTTCTAAAGTATTAGAAGTATGTATAAAAAATGGTGCAAGAATGGCAGAACGTGGTGAATTTAGTAAGCGGGCCTTTTTAAATGGCAGAATTGATTTATCACAGGCTGAAGCTATTAGTGATATTATTACTGCAAAAAATAGTTATGCTACGGATTTAGCGTTAAAAGGAATTACAGGAAATATTAGTAATTTTATTGAAGATTTAAAAGAAGACTTAATTCAAATTATTACTCAAATTGAAGTAAATATAGATTATCCTGAATATGATGATGTTGAAGAATTAACGGCGACATCGTTATTGCCAAGAAGTAGCGAATTATTAGAAAAGATGGATCAAATTCTGGAGAATTCTAAAAATATTAAATTAGTAAAAGAAGGAATTAAAACAGTTATAGTTGGTCGTCCTAATGTTGGTAAAAGTAGTTTGTTGAATGCTTTATTAGATGAAGATAAAGCGATTGTTACGGATATTGCTGGTACTACTAGAGATGTAGTTGAAGGAAGCATTAGTATTGATGGTATTGTTTTAAATATGATTGATACGGCTGGAATTAGAAAAACCGATGATTTAATTGAAAGTATCGGAGTTGAAAAATCTAAAGAATTAGTTCATCAGGCAGATTTAGTATTATTAGTAATTGATGGTAGTCAACCTTTAACAGATGAAGATAATCAATTATTAGAACTAACAAAAGATGCTACAAGAATTATTGTAATTAATAAAGCTGATCAGGGAATTAAAGTTACTTTAGATGGTATTGAAATTAGTGCTAAGGATCATCAAATTAGTAACTTAACAGCAGAAATTAAAAAGATGTTTGATTTGGGAAAGATTATTGATAATAATGATTTCATTTTAACTAATGCTCGTCAGACAATGTTGTTACAACAGGCAAGTAAATCATTAAAACAAGCGGTTGAAGCAATGAAATTAATGGTTCCAACCGATTTAATCGTTACTGATTTATATGATTGCTGGAACAATTTGAAAGAGATTTTAGGGGAAAAAGCTAAAGAAGATTTATTAGACGAGTTATTTAAACGTTTTTGTATAGGTAAATAAAATGGATCGAAATAAGATATTAGAGTTGCGATTTTTAGGAATTGCCAGAAATATTGGAATTATTGCTGGGATTGCATTTATTTTGTTTTTGATTATTAATGCTATTAATACTGGTAATGATATCTTGTTTTGGATAAGTTATATCTTATTAATGATTACAATAATTGGTGCTTTACAAGCAGTGTGCTTATTTTATATTGGAAAGTATTATGGTAAAAAAAGTAAGTAGGTGAATAGATGAATAGTTTTGATCAAGTATATCAGCGAATAGATTCTTTATTTCAACACGGCTTAATTAGTTTTATAATTACGTTGGTTACTGTTCTTATCTTTGTGTTTATTGTTAATAAAATAGCAAACAAGGTGATTAAAAAGAAATTTCCAGATCCGTTAAAGCGAGTTTTTCCAACTAAGATAAAAAAGGTTGTTTTAGTTGCTTTGATTTTAATCGTAGTTTTAAGTGAATTGAGTGCCATGCAGTCAATTTTAACTACCCTATTGGCTAGTGGAGGAATTATTGCTGTTGTAATTGGGCTTGCTTCTCAAGAAGCTGCAAGTAATTTAATTAATGGTTTTATGATCATGAGCTATAAGCCCTACTCTATCGGAGATCTTGTTAATGTTAAGGAATATAATGTTACGGGAAGAGTTGTAGATATTTCAATGCGTCATAGTATTATTGAGACTTTTGAAAAAACCCAGGTTATTATTCCTAATACTATTATGAATAAGGCAATTATTGAAAATGTATCAAATGTTAAAAATAATCAAAAAGCTAATTATTTATATGTAGAAGTTTCTTATGAATGTGATATTCAAAGAGCAATTGAAATAATTCAAGAAGAAGGATATAAACACCCTCTTTGTTTAGATGGTAGAACGAAAGCTCAGAAAAAAAGAAAAGAACCAACGGTGGCCGTTCATTGTGTAGAATTTAATGCCAGTGGGATTCAATTAAGAGCAACAGTTTTATCTAAAGATAGTAGTACCGGATTTCAGCTTTTATCAGATCTGCGCTTAAATATTAAAAAAAGATTTGATGAAGAAGGAATTGAAATTCCATATCCACATCAAGTAGTGATTAGTGAAACACAAAAAAATTCAGATAATATTGAAATAACGGAATAATAAAAAGACCAGAAACTAGTCTTCTTCATCTTCGTCGCTAGTTTCTGGTTCTTTATCTTTTATAGTTAATTTAATTTTTGTGACCCGGTTACCTTTAATACCGGTAATTTTAAATGTCAGATTATCAATTGTAATAATTCGTTCTTGATCATCATCAGGAATTTCACCTAAAGCTTCAAGAACAAAACCACTGACAGTATCATGATTTATTTCATCTATATCTAAATTTAAATCTAACTCATCATTTAGGTCATCAATTATATAATTACCATCAACAATGTAGTTATGATCATCAATTTTAGTGATTTTTGGTTCGTTGTCTAAATCATATTCATCTTCAATTTCACCAACAATTTCTTCAATTAAATCTTCGATAGTAACAATTCCAGAGAAACCACCATATTCATCAACTAAGATAGCAATATGTTGATGATCTTCTTGTAATTCTTTTAATAAATCATCAGTATTTTTTGATTCTAAAACAAAATATGGTTTTCTTAAAATTTTACGAATATCTACACCATCAAAACCAAATTTACGTGCTTGAATGACAAAATCCTTCATGTTTAAGATACCAATAATATTATCAATTGAATCTTCATAAACTGGAATACGTGTATAACGCATTGTCATCATCTGGTTAATATTTTTGCTTAATGGATCATTTATATCAATACAATATACTTCAGTTCTTGGGGTCATGATATTTAAAGCTAAGCTTTCATCAAATTCAAAGATATTAGTAATCATATCACTTTCGTTTTCATCGAAAACACCGCTTTCTTGACCACTTTTAACCATTGAACGGAAATCTTCACGAGATAAACTTTCTTCAACATTTTCATCTTTCATTCCAAATAATCTTAAAACAAATTTAGTAGAGAAAGATAAAATCTTAATAAATGGTGAAGCAATCTTACTCATAATTAAGATTGGTTTAGCACAAAACATTGAATACCATTCCGCTTTTTGTAATGCGATTCGTTTAGGAACTAATTCACCAAAGATCAATGTGATAAAAGATATTAAAATTGTGATGATTGCAACAGCAATTGTATCAGCATAAGGAATTGACCAGTTTCTTAATACATTGGCAAGATTTACTGAAATACCAGTTGCCGCACTAGCTGAGTTAAAGAATCCCGCTAATGTAATAGCAACTTGAATAGTTGATAAAAAGTTAGTTGGTTGCTCAATTAAACTTTCAACCAATTTTGCTCTTTTGTTACCGGCTTCACTTAAACTATGCATTTTTGATTTATTGACAGATACTATCGCCATCTCTGCGGCAGCAAAATAAGCATTAATTAATGTTAATACAACAATTAAAACAATTTGTAATGAAATCGACTCGGGGCCTGAATCCATATAATAATACACTCCTTCTTTAAAATAATATAATTGTATGGATAATATTTTATCAAAGATATATATAAATGTAAATATTTCTAAATGATAAAAAGTGTTAAGAATATGTATATTTTTGGCTAAAAAAATAAAAAAAGGACTTTTTAGTCCTTAATTTCTTGACATTTAGTTTTAAAAATTAAACCACCAATTAAAAACATAAGGGCAATTACGACAACTCCATAACGTGAATTATCAGTAATCTGAGTAATAATTCCCATTAACAAAGTTCCCATAAAAGAAGCTCCTTTTCCAAAAATATCAAAAACCCCAAAATATTCACTGGCCTGTTCATCTGGGACAATTTTAGCAAAATAAGATCTCGATAAAGCTTGGATTGCTCCTTGGAAAACAGCTACAAAAACGGCTAATAACCAGAATTTCCAAGCTGTATCTAACCATAATGCAAATACAGCAATTAAAAAATAACCAATGATACAAGTAATGATTAAATTCTTTACTGAATATTTTTTTGATAATTTTCCAAATAATAATGAAAATGGAAAGGCAACAACTTGAGTTAATAGTAAAGCTAATAATAAGCTATTATCATTGATACCAACATCTTTTCCATAAGAGGTTGCCATTTCAATAATTGTATAAACCCCATCGATATAAAAGAAAAAGGCAATTAAGAAAAATAAAACTTTTTTATTCTTTCTAATATCATTAAATACCCTTTTTAAATTACCAAAGATTGGTTCCTTTTTAGTAGTATAATTAACTTGATGATAATTTTTCAACAATGGAATAGTTACTAAAAGCCACCAAAGAGCATTCATCAAATAAGCAATTGACATGGCCTGAATAGTTGTTAGACCAATTGTATCAGCTCCTAAAATTAATAATAAGCTGATGGTAAAAGGAATACAGCTGCCAATATATCCCCAGGCATAACCATGAGAAGAAACCATATCAACTCGATCATTAGTCGTTACATCGACTAGCATCGAATCATAGAAAACTAAACTCGTTGATAGACCAGTTTTAGCAATGATAAATATTGCTAGAAAAGCAATCCACCCTACTGGTATTGCCATTGCGGCTAAACTTAAAACGCCCATCATCATAAAAAAAGTAAAAATTGGTTTTCTTAAATTTTTACGATCTCCGATACTTCCTAAAGCGGGACCGGCAAAGGCAACGATTAAAGTTGCAATTGAAATAGCATAGCTATAATAAGCGGTTGAGTCACTTAATGATATTCCAGCACTAGTAGCTAAATTTTTAAAATAAATTGGAATAATAGTAGATACTAGTAAGACAAAGGCGGAATTTCCAACATCATATAAGACCCAATATTTTTCTAGTTTTGTTAGTTTATTCATAATTGTAATTGAATCGGTCAGATATTTTAGTTTTATTAATTAAACTATCATAATAACCGATTATCTCCTTTGCTGCAATATTTGTTGCTTGATCAAATAGATTAAGCAGAAAATTAATATCATCTATAATTCTATCATCGACTTTATCTTGCATCACCATATCACTATAAGTGTTAGCTTTAACTAGTTGCATACCTTTTATTAATATTTGTCTTTTTATTTTGTTTTTACAGGCAAATAAACCAGTAAAACGTCGAAATGATTTTAAAGCGGTTAAAATCGTATCCGGAACTAAATTAAAAAATGGTGCAATAGTTTTAGCACTTTGATGATTGATTAGCATATTTCTAGCTACTCGATAATTTAATTGATCATGATAACGATTAATTAAATTAAAATCTAAATCACGTTCGATAGCATAGTGGCTAACCTCTTTATGTTCAACAACTTTTTCAATATAGCTATGGCATTCACTATCAAGAATATAATGATTGATAAAACCAAAAATATAAGCTAATTTAGCTTCATCGCTATCAATTATTTCGAGTGCTTTTTCAAAAAAATCTCGAGCAATATTTTGATGCATTTGATTACCTAGTTCATTGACAAAATTACTTTTTAAAGGATGATAAAAAAATAAGATATCTGGTCCTTGTAAGCCAATATTGTAATAACCACGGTTATTTTCGATAATAGAAACAATCTTGTCGTTATTGATCTTTTTTAAGACAAGATTTCCAAATTGGTAGTGAGCATAATTTGCGGGCATAAAGAAACCTCCTACTTGAATAATTATAAAGATGATATCTTAAGATATCTAGATTTAATCGTTAAACTTTTGTAATATTTTATTGTTTTAATACCTATTATATCAGTTTATAAAAAATAGACATCATCAATGTCTATTTATAGTTTCGATTAAATCGATTATCTAATGGTTCATTATTTTTTATAGTAGTTATAAATTGTTCAATATAAGTTACCGATTCATCGATACTGTGATCAAATAATTGTTTTAAAGTTTTGATATCCGTAGTAATTTTGGAATTTGGCTTGTAATTTACCACAAATCCTTGAAATCTTTTAAAAGTAAAAGTGATTTTTAAAACTAAATAAATCAATCCTCGTTTATATAACTGAGGAGCTACCAGTAAGCGATCATAAAATTTAAATCCCTTTAAACTTTTATAAATATCTTTCTTGCTGGCACCATTAAAAAAGATAGCAATATTATCAACAATTTCATCATTAACTTTAATATGATTAGTTAAATGAGTTCTTAGAGGATCTAAGCCATCTTCAATCATAAAATCACGATCAAGTTCAGTTTCAATTTCAAAATGAGTAACTTTAGTTCGATTAATAATATCATCAATAAAACCATGACAATTACTATCAAGAATAAAATGACAAATAAATCCACATAAATAAGCTAACTGGGCTTCATTTTTACTGTCTTTGATAATTTTAATTGCTGGTTCAAAGAAAGTTCGAGCTGTTTTACGATGCATTTTACTTCCCAGGCGATTAATCCGACTATGAAGATAAGGACGATTATAAAATAGGATATCAGGGCCATGGAGACCAATATTATAATAATCAAGATTATTTTTAATTAGATTTTGTAATTGATCGTCAAGTTTCGCCAGAACCATTTTTCCTAGACGATAGTGACTATAAGCAGCAGGCATTATTTAAGTAAATCATACTCACTAGCTTTAAATCCAACTAAAACTTTATTTTCAGTTTCGACAATTGGTCGTTTTACTAACATCCCATCACTAGCTAATAATTCTAATTGTTCATCTTCAGATAGTGATGATAGTTTATCTTTTAAATTTAATTCCCGGTATTTTAAACCAGATGTATTAAAAAAGCGTTTAAGTGGTAGACCACTTTTTTGATATAAAGCTAGTAGTTCTTCTTTATTTAGTTTTTCTTCAACAATATGACGATCTTCATGTTCTAAACCCAATTGATCTAAATATTTTTTGGCCTTTCTACAAGTACTACATTTAGGGTATTCGATAAATTTCAACATAATTTTCACCTCAAAAATAGTTTACAACATTTGTAAAGATAATTGAAATATTATGCTAAAATATTTGTCTTCCTATTAGTTAGGAAATTTGTTTGCGGTTTAAAAAAATGTAAATATGTTATTTTAATAAAGGATAAAATTAGCGTTGTCTATTGTGGAAATACAAAGGCTTATATAACGCAATAAATATTATGAAGGGAGAAGATTACTACTAGACTAAGGGCTGTCCATATTTCAAGTAGTATTTGATATAGATGCTAAGCAATCGACAAAATCAAATTATTGATATTTTAACTAATTATAATACATGGATTACCGGAAAAGAATTGGCACAGATGCTAAATGTATCTGATCGAACAATTCGTTTTGATATTGGGGCTATTAATAAATATTATGATTGTTTATTAATTAAATCCAATCGTCGCTTAGGTTATCAAATTGATGAAGCGTTACTTTTTAAACAAGATATTGAAACTAAAGAAATTATTCCTCAAACTTCAAGAGAGCGTTGTGTTTATATAATTCGACAATTGTTATTTAAAAGCAATGAAATAAATTTAATTGCTTTACAAGATCAGGTATTTGTCAGTGGTTATTCAATTGATAATGATATTAAAAAAATTCGTAAAATTATTAGCAGTTATCCTAGTCTTAAACTAGTTCGCTCTAAAAATTATATTA
Organism: uncultured Thomasclavelia sp.; assembly: GCF_944324745.1. GTDB lineage: Bacteria > Bacillota_I > Bacilli_A > Erysipelotrichales > Coprobacillaceae > Thomasclavelia. The sequence goes on from NZ_CALUXO010000093.1 coordinate 21,508, forward strand.
GCCTGCAAGGAAAAGAATCGGATAAAAGAAAGTTATATAAACAGTTATTAACTGAAGAAACTCATGGGAATTTCATGAATTTAAATTCGATTGCCGAATTGTGGAGTGATTTTAATTTATTGGAAGTTAAAGATATTTTAGAAGATGTTTGCGATAACTATAGTTATCATATTCGTGAGATTGATTTTCCAATGATCATGATTCATGCTGGTGTAGCGTTTGAAAGAATCATTAATCGTAATTATATTGGCAAACAAAGTAACCATAATTTAGAAAAGAAAATAGAATATCAGATTTCATATGAATTTTTTAAACGAGTTAGTCAAATGATTGATATTGAACTAGTAGAAGACGAAGTGGAGTTATTTGCTAAGTTATTGATTGGCGATTATCAAAAAGATGATGTAACCAAACAGTATAATTTAACAGCCAGTCAGATCGTTATGGCAGTAATAAAGCAAGTTAGAGAATATTTTGATATCGATTTTTCTAAAGATAAAGATTTTAAATTAGGTTTAGAAATGCATTTAGAATTATTGTTAGAACGGCAACAAAATAATGTAACGATTACTAATGTTTATTTACAGGAAATCAAACGAAAATATCCATTAGTCTTTGAAATGGCAGTAAGAACGGGCGAAGTTATTTCTGAAATTTGTCATATTACCATTAATGAAAATGAATTATCATTTTTAGCCTTGCATCTAGGAGCTGCCTATGATCGAGTTAATTCAATCAAACGTTTTCGAACTGTTGTGATCATACCCCATAATCAAATGTTATCGAAGATGTGTATTGATAAGTTAAAACTTAGATTTGAAGAAAGAATGGTAATTGTTCAACAATTTGGTTTTTTTGAAGAATCAATGATTAAAAGATTAGAACCAGATTTGATTATTACCACAGTGCCATTAAAACATAATTTAAATATATTAACAGTTCAAGTTACCTTGTTTATTAATTATGAAGATGAAAGTAAAGTTTTCCAGGCTTTAAATTTATTAGATAAACAGCGCTATCATGAAGATTTCATTGCTTTGATTCATGAATTGATGCGACCAGATTTATTTCACTTTAAAAACCAAATGCCTAGCTCAACGGCAATTATAGATTATCTATGTGATGAATTGATTAGTAAAGGTTTAGCCAGTGAGCAATATAAAGACGATGTTTTTAAACGCGAAGCAGTTTCCGCAACATCATTTGTCAATGGTTTTGCTGTTCCCCATTCAATTGAAATAACATCAAAGGAATCATGTATTTCAGTTATGATCTTAGATAAACCCGTTAAATGGGGCGATTATGATGTCAAGCTAGTTTTATTGCTGGCCATAAGGGATACTGATAACCATCTATTAAAGATATTTTTTGATTGGTTAAGTAGTATGGTTAGTGATCCTGGTAAATTTAGACAGTTATTAGAAGTAAGAAATTATCAAGATTTTATTAAACAGGTAATTGAATAAAGGAGAAAGATATGTCTAAGAAAAGAAATAGAATTAAAAAGAAAAAGTATCACTATGTTGATGCTTCAATGACAAGAAGATTTATTAGTTACATTATTGATTGGTATTTAGGTGGTTTATGTACGGCTATTCCAATCGCTATTACTTCTCAAAAATTAAGTGGAACAATGTTAGATCAAAATATTGTCGATTTTAAACAGCCATTTGGTGTTATTGCCGGATTATTGGCAATTGTTTTTGCTATTTTTTATTTTGTTGTTATCCCAACGTTTATTTATCCAGGACAGACACCGGGTAAACGAATTTGTAAAATAAAAATTATTCAAAATGATGATCAACCAATCACCATTAAAAATATTTTATTACGACAATTACTAGGAATGATAGTTATTGAAGGGGTTTTAGTAACTGCCAGTGCGATTTTCCATGAAGTACTTACCATCATAACGCAGGTCAATTTTGTTACCCCACTGATGTATTTGGGCTTTGCAGTTACGATTATTAGTATATTGTTGTATTTGTTCAAAGGTGAACATCGGGCTTTACATGATTATATTGGTAATACTAAGGTAGTTGATTGTAAATAATTTCCTAAAGCTAGGAAGAAGGACTGGTCACAATTTTGAAGAAATAAAATTTATAATGTTACTATAAGGAGATGTGAAGATGGAAGGATTAGAATTAGTAAGCTTTAAGATTATTTCGGCAGTAGGAATGGCTAAATCTAGTTATATTGAAGCAATGAAAGCTGCCAGTGATGGAAATATCGAGTTGGCTAAAGCCAAAATTAAAGAAGGTGAAGAGTCATTTAATGGGGGTCACACTGCCCATGGTGAATTGATTCAAAAAGAAGCCAGTGGTGAACATGTAGTACCAACATTATTATTGATGCATGCTGAAGATCAATTGATGTCAGCAGAAACAATCAAAGTTATGGCATTAGAAATCATTAAGTTAAATGAAAAAATTGCCGCATTAGAAAAATAATAAGTATGTAAATACTATTATAAAAAAATTAAGGGAGGTTAAAAAATGAAAAAAGTTTATTTATTTTGTAGTGCTGGAATGTCTACTAGTATGTTAGCAAGTAATATGCAAGATGTTGCTAATCAATACAAGTTACCAATTAAAGTAGCTGCTTTTCCACACAACAAATTAGAGGAAATCATCAACAATGATCGTCCTGATTGTATTTTATTAGGTCCTCAAGTTAAGTACATGTACGATGAAACAGTGGCTCAATTTGGAAGTCAGGGTATTCCAATTGCCGTAATTGATCAAGGTGATTATGGAATGATGAATGGTGAAAAAGTGCTTAAAATGGCCGTTAAATTAATCAAAGGAAATAAAAAATAACAGAAAGAGGGAAAATAACTATGATGAAAAAACTTGAAAAAGTTTTGATGCCTCTAGCAGAGGCCATTGGGCGTAATAAATACTTAGTTGCCATTCGTGATGGTTTTTTAGTATCAACGCCATTATTGATTGCCGGGTCAATTTTCTTATTAATTGGAAACTTTCCAATTACTGCTTGGACTGATTGGTTAGAATCAGTAGTTATTAATTCAAATACAGGTGAAACATTAGCGTCTTTTATCAGTAAGCCATCAAGTGCAACTTTTGATATCATGGCTATCTTTGCGGTAGTGGGGATTGCTTATTCGTTTGCTCGTCAAATGAAGACTGATAAAATCTTCGGGGCGGCTGTTGCCATTATGTCATGGTTTTTGATCATGCCATATACAGTTGAAGGTACTGTTACTGTTGGTGGTGAAGAAGTTGCTGCCAGCTTATCAGGATTACCACTTGGCTGGGTCGGAGCCAAAGGTATCTTTGTGGGAATTATTGTATCTTTTGTGGCTGTGCATATTTATGCTTGGGTTGAAAAAAGAGGTTGGGTAATTAAAATGCCTAAAGGGGTACCACCTACAGTTGAACAATCATTCGCTGCGTTGATTCCAGCTGTTGTGGTAATGGCAGTATTCTTTGCCATCAACTTATTATTTGGTTTTTTAGGAACAAACGTATTCCAAATTATTTTTGAATTCTTACAAACACCATTATTAAACCTTGGAGATACTTTAGGTGCCATGGTTATTGCTTATATTTTCTTACATTTATTCTGGTTCTTTGGAGTAAATGGTGGTTCTGTAGTTGGAGCTGTATTTAATCCAATTTTACAAACATTAGCAGTTGAAAACTTAGAATTCTTTAGAACTGGAGTTGGTGAAGGTCATATTATTTGTCAACAATTCCAAGATTTATTTGCTACATTTGGTGGTTGTGGATCAACATTATCATTGATTATTGCCATGTTATTATTCTGTAAATCTAAACGAATTACTGAATTAGGAAAATTAGCATTAGTACCAGGTATTTTTGGAATCAACGAACCAATTGTTTTTGGACTTCCAATCGTATTAAATCCAACGATGTTAATTCCATTTGTTTTAGTACCGACAATAAATATTATTATTTCATATTTTGCAATGGCGATGGACATCGTACCAATTTGTAGTGGGGTGCAAATTCCATGGACGACACCAGTTGTCATTTCAGGTTTTTTAGCTACTAACTGGGTTGGAGCTATTTTACAGGCCATCTTGTTAGTAGTTGGAATCTTTATCTATATGCCATTCATTAAGATTATGGATAAACAATACTTAATTGATGAAGCAAATGCGATAGAAGAAGACGAAGATGATGATATTTCTCTAGAAGATTTATCATTTGATGATTTATAATAAAGGAGGCAATATATTATGAAAGTAATTATGATTTATGATCAAATTCAATCAGGCGCTGGAATTAAAGATGATCATATGATTCCTTTAGGAGCAACCAAAGATCCGGTGGGGCCAGCAATTATGATGGAACCATATTTAAAACAAGTCGGTGGTCGCGTTGTTGCTTGTCTGTATTGTGGTGATGGATTTTATGAAGCTAATCCTAAAGAAGTAAGTCGTAAACTTTGTGCTATGGTTAATAAATTAAAACCTGATGTTGTCATGTGTGGACCAGCTTTTAATTACTTGGGCTATGGTAAGATGGCAGCAAATATTGCTTATGATATTAACCAGACAACAGACGTTCCAGCTTTTGCTGCAATGTCGATTGAAAATGTAGAAACAATTAATGAATTTAAAGATAAAGTTCATATTGTAAAGACACCAAAAAAAGGTGGCACTGGTTTAAATGAAGCATTAGATGGAATGTGTAAATTAGCAAAAGCTTTGACAGATAAAGAAGATCTAAATTCAATTACTTCAAAGTATTGTTTCTAAGTTATAAAAAAGGATGCTTTATTAAGCATCCTTTTATCAAAATCAAAGGAGGAAATAAAAAATGTGGGGTATTATTGCAACATGGAGAATGGCCTTAGAAGGTATTAGTAAAGCCAGTGATATACTATCTGCTGGTGGCGATGCTGGTGATGCTATTGAAACAGCTGTAAAAGAAGTTGAAGATTTTCCATATTATAAATCAGTCGGTTATGGTGGCTTACCAAATGAAGAAATGGAAGTAGAATTAGATGCGGCTTATATGGATGGGGATACTTTAGATATTGGCGCAGTAGCGGCAATTAAAGATTATGCTAATCCTGTAAGTATCGCTAGAAGATTATCAAAAGAAAAAGTTAATAATTTATTAGTTGGTGAAGGAGCAGAAAAATTTGCTCATAAAGAAGGTTTTGAACGTAAAAACATGTTAACTGACCGAGCTAAGATTCACTATCGTAATCGAGTTAAAGAAGTAAAAGAACAAGAAATTAAACCATATGCCGGGCATGATACAGTTGGGATGGTTTGTTTAGATGATCACGGTAAAATGACATCGGCCACTTCAACAAGTGGGTTATTTATGAAAAAAGCTGGTCGTGTTGGTGATTCACCAATTTCAGGATCTGGATTCTATGTTGACAGTAAAGTTGGTGGTGCTAGTGCGACCGGACTTGGTGAAGATGTAATGAAAGGCTGCGTAGCTTATGAAATTGTGCGTTTAATGAAAGAAGGAATGCACCCACAAGCAGCCTGTGAAAAAGCAGTTAATGATTTTGATTTAGAATTAAAACAACGCCGTGGTAAAGCGGGTGATATGTCCTTAGTAGCAATGAATAATAAAGGAGAATGGGGTGTTGCCACTAATATTGAAGGTTTTTCTTTTGCGGTAGCTACTGCTAATGAAAAGCCAACTGTTTATCTAACTGAAAATATTGATGGTAAATGTGTGCATACAGTTGCCAGTCAAGAATGGCTAGATAACTATATGGCAACAAGAATGGCTCCATTAGAAGAAAAATAAAATGGAAACAGAAATATTAACTAAAATAGATGAAATCTCTAAACAGATGATTGACAGCATCATTGATATAGTCAAAATTGATAGTGTTGAACAACCAGCTACGACAGATGCTCCATTTGGGACTGGAGTTAAAGAGGCTTTAGTAAAAACATTGAATTTAGCTGATTCATTAGGTTTTGAGACAACTAATATCGATAATTATATTGGTTATGCCAGTTATGGAAAAAGCAATGATTATATTTGTGCTATTGGTCATTTAGATGTCGTTCCTGTGCAAACTGGCTGGAAACAGCCACCATTTAGTGGTTACATCGAAAATGGAACAATTTATAGTCGGGGAATTTTAGATAATAAAGGGCCAATTCTAGCTTGTTTATTTGCTTTATATGCCTTAAAAGAATTAAATATCAAATTAAAACATCAAGTTAGAATTATTTTTGGCTGTGATGAAGAAACAGGATTCGAAGATTTAAAATACTATTTATCTAAAGAACAACCACCGCTGATGGGATTTACTCCTGATTGTAAATATCCCGTTGTCTATGGTGAAAGAGGACGAGCTGTCGTCAAGATTAGTGGTGAAAAGGAAAAATTAAGTGAATTTTTCACTTTGGTAAACGAATATATCTTAAATGCTAAAAATAACGGGGAACGTTTTAATATCGACTTTAAAGATGATGAATTTGGATTACTTGAAGTTAGAAATTATCAATTATTATTAGATGATGCTCCAGGTATTCAATTTAGTATCAGTTATCCCGCTAATGTAACGGTAGCGACAATAGTCAATAATATTAAAAAAGCAGTTAGTGATTTTAAAGTTGAATTGATTGATAATTATAATCCAGTTAAGTTTGAAAAAGATTGTCAACTAGTTAAAACATTAGTTTATACTTATGAAAAAGTAACTGGTAATGATGGAACCCCAGTAACTACAACTGGAGGAACATATGCCAAATTAATGCCTAATATTGTTCCTTTTGGTCCTTCATTTCCAGGTCAAAAAGGAATTGGGCATCAGCCTAATGAATGGATGACAATTGAAGATATAATCACTAATGCTAAAATTTATGCTTTAAGTCTGTATTATCTAGCAAAATAGAAAGTAGGGAAAACGAATGATTGAAATATGTTGTGGTAGTTATGAAGATGCCATGAACGCTTATAATGGCGGTGCTACACGAATTGAATTAAACAGTGCTTTACATTTGGGCGGTTTAACACCAAGTGTAGCTTCATTAAAAATGGTCAAAGCTAATACTAAATTAACGGTAATTTGCATGGTACGACCTCGCGCGGCTGGATTTTGTTATGATAAATATGAATACCGTCAAATGCTCTTAGAAGCTAAAGATTTATTAGAAGCGGGCTGTGATGGATTAGCTTTTGGTTTTCTACATGAAAATCATCAAATTGATTTAGAAAGAACAAAAGAGTTTGTAGCACTATGTAAAAAATATCGTAAAACAGCCGTTTTTCATCGAGCTTTTGATTGTGTTAATGATCCTTATCAAAGTATTGAATCATTAATTGAACTAGGGGTTGATCGAATTCTTACTAGTGGTTTAAAAGCTAAGGCACTTGATGGAATTGAATTAATTAAAGAATTACAAGCACAATATGGTGATAAAATTGAAATATTAGCTGGTAGTGGCGTTAATGCAACTAATGCTAAAGAAATAATGGAAACAGCTAAGATCAAGCAAATCCATTCATCTTGTAAAACTTGGCGAACTGATTTAACTACCAGTGGTAAAGATGTTAATTACTGCTATGGACCTGAGGGTCATCGTGATGATTATGATGTTGTAAGTTTAGATTTAGTTAAGCAATTAGTAAAATTAGGATTATGAAAAAGAAAGTCTGGTTTCGATATTTAGTAACTATCGTTGCAGTAATCGCTTCATCGTTTTTACAAACTTATGCGATTAAAGTATTTGTAAACCAAGCCAATTTATTATCTAGTGGTTTTACTGGAGTAGCAATTTTAATTGAAAGAATTACTTCTTTGTATGGTTTTAGTTTTTCTACATCACTTGGAATGATTGTTTTAAATTTACCGGTTGCTATTCTTTGTTATAAAAGTATTGGAAAAAAATTTGTTATTTCATCACTTTGTCAGGTCTTTCTAACAAGCTTTTTGTTACAAGTATGTAGCTTTCCACCACTATTTGACGACATTATCTTAAATGTTTGCTTTGGTGGTTTTGTTTATGGAATTGCGACAGTTATTGCTTTAAAAGGAAATGCGTCAACAGCGGGAACAGATTTTATTGCATTATATGTATCTAATAAAAGCGGGAAATCTATTTGGGGATACGTATTTATCTTTAATACTTGTATTTTATGTATTTTTGGTTATATGTTTGGTTGGATTTATGCTGGGTACTCGATTGTTTTTCAATTTATTTCAACTAGAACCATTTCATCCTTTTATCAGCGATATAAACGAGTTACTTTACAAATCACAACTAAAGAACCAGAAAAACTGGTGGCTGCTTATATTAAACAATATCGCCATGGTGTATCAGTATTAAACGGTTATGGTGGTTATAGTAAAGAACCAATGAGTTTATTGCATACGGTTGTTTCTGCTTATGAGGTTCAAGATATTGTTCAATTACTACATGAATTTGATAGTAAAGCGATAATTAACGTAATTCCAACTGAAAATTTTATTGGAGGTTTTTATCAGGCTCCATTAGACTAGGACTGTTTTTAAACAGTCCTTTTAGCAATCAAAAATTATGCTTTAAAACTCTAATTATTATGATACAATGTCCTTGTTGTTATAAGTTGGGGGGATATTATGAGCAAAAATATTACTCGCGATGAATTAAAAGAAATATTATTAAGTGAAGATGTTACAAAAATAAAAAAGACCATTTCTAAAATTCATCCGGCTGATCTTTTAGATTTACTTCATGAAGATGAAGAAAATATTAAAAAATTAATCGATCATCTACCAAATGATGTTATTGCCAATATCATCGAAGAAGAAGATGATGAAGATGAGCAATATGAATTATTGAAATTATTTAGTGATAATAAGCAAAGAGAAATTCTTGATGAAATGTCTAAAGATGAACTTACCGATATGGTCAGTGAGTTAGAGGACGATGAAAAACAAGATATTTTCAATAAGATGGATCAAGATGATAAAGAAGATGTTGAACGATTATTAACATTTGAACCAGATACAGCTGGTGGAATCATGACGACGGAATATATTAGTATTCGAGCTGGAAATACGGTTGAAAAGACTTTAAAATATCTTCAAGAAAATACTGAAGAAGATACAACTTATTATTTATATGTGGTTGATTCACAAAATGTTTTAAAAGGCGTTGTCTCATTAAGAGACATTGTTAGTAGTACTTTTGATACCAAGATGATTGATATTACTAATCCTAATGTTAAAACAGTTCTTTATAACGTTGATCAAGAAGAAGTAGCGCGTAAGTTTAAAAAATATGGATTTATCATGATGCCGGTTGTTGATGAAGCGGATCACTTATTGGGTGTAATTGAATTCGATGATATCATTGATATCATCCAAGAGGAAAATACTGAAGATATTAATTTATTAGGTGGAGTTAACTCAGAAGAACGACTTGATTCAACTATTTTAGAGTCCTTTAGAAGTCGGATTCCCTGGCTGATCATCAATTTATTTACTGCCGTCATGGCTGCTTCGGTTGTTAGTTTTTTTGAAGGAACGATTGCCCAGGTAGTAACGTTGGCTACTGTTATGCCAATTGTAACGGGAATGGGTGGTAATGCTGGAACCCAAACTTTAACCATCGTGGTACGAGGACTGTCACTTGGGGAAATGACTAGAGCTAATGCAATCAAGATTATGTTAAAAGAGATAATCGTTGGTATTTGTAGTGGCACAATCATTGGTGTGTTAGTAGCAATTGGTTCAATGTTATTTGAAGGAAATCCAATTTTTGGTTTAGTAACTGGAATAGCGATGTTTTTAAATATGATTTTAGCTAATATTGCTGGTTATTTCATTCCAGTTATTTTAGATAAACTAAAAGTTGATCCGGCTTTAGCCAGCGGGGTTTTTGTTACAACAGTTACTGATATTTTAGGATTCTTTTTCTTTTTAGGATTGGCAACAGCCTTTTTACCATATTTAATATAAAAATGTTAAGGAGATAAAAAATGGAAGAAAAATTAGATGAAATTATTGTTTTATTAAAAAATATTGATCGTAATCTACAGATCTTAGTTGATGAAAAACAACCTAAAGTAACTAGACCTAGTAATGAAGCAATTTTAAAACAGTTTGAAGAAACAGAAAAATTATTTAATAAAGTTATGAATAAAGGGAAAAAGGAAGAAAAATAAGCAAAAAGCTGTAACGTAGTTCGTTGCAGCTTTTAATTTAATTCCTTATACTGTTTATCTTTAAAATTCTTCACAATTTTTATTACTTCAATCATATCTTCAGGTTCAATCTCAACACCATCATTACTGGCAAAAACACAGTTTTCAAAAATATCAATATAATCATCTAATAATTCCGGATAATTATCTTGAATATAATCTAAATTTTTGTCATGGTTAGTAATATTATTGTTGTCAAATTTTTTAAACATATAATCACTCCTAGTAAGATAATATTATAGTCACCATAATTCAATAATGCAAATGAATTAGGTGACAATTTTGTAAGAATAAAACAAAAATAAGTATTAATTAGTTATAATAAGACCAGGTGGTGAAAATCATGAAGATATTAATTGTTGAAGATGATGTTCAATTAAGAGATGAATTAAAAAAGTTGTTAGATAATAATGGTTATCAGGGCATTATTTTAGCGGACTTTAAAAATGCCTTGACTAGAATTTTAGAAATTGATCCTGATTTAATTTTGTTGGATATTATGATTCCGTATTTAAATGGTCAGCAGTTATTAAAAAGATTACGAGAAGTTTCCGATATTCCGGTCATAATGGTAACTAGTAAAGATAGTGAAATTGATGAAATTTTATCTTATAGCTATGGAGTTGATGATTATATTACTAAGCCCTATAATCCAACGATCTTATTATTAAGAATTGAAGCTTTGATGAAGCGTTTAAATAAAAAGGAACCTAAATTAAGTTATCGGGATATTAAAATTAATTTATTAAAAAGTACGCTGGAAAAAGATGATGAAGAATTGTTATTGTCTAAAAATGAAATGGGAATTTTTTATTTTTTAGTTATTAATCAGGGAAAAATAGTTACTAGAGATGATATTATGAATTATTTATGGGGAACTGATAAATTTATTGATGATAATACTTTGACGGTTAATGTTACTAGATTAAGAAAGAAACTAGAGAAGATTGGTTTATATGATGTAATTGAAACTAGAAGGGATCAGGGTTATATATTAATATGAAATTGATTGATTATTTAAAAGATCGAATTTTACTGATCATGATTTTTATAACTATGATAATAGTTGTGGTTTTTTTATTAGTGATGTATCGAGTACCGGCTACTTTAATAACTGCCATAATAATTGTAATGTTGTTGTTTTTATTAGTAAGTATAGAAATTGATTATTATCGTCGTAAAGGGTTTTATCAGGATTTTTTATTTAAGTTAGAAAAGTTGGATAAAAAGTGTTTAATTATTGAATTAATGAAAAAGCCGGCTTTTTTAGAGGGAAAGATCATGTATGATTCATTGTATGAAATTGATAAATCAATGTATGAAGAAATTGGAAAATATCAGGAACAATTACATGATTTTAAAGAATATATCGAACTATGGATCCATGAAGTTAAGATACCGCTTGCTAGTACGAAATTAATGATTTATAACCAGGAAAAGGATACTCGGAAATTAAAAAATCAAATTAATCGGATTGAAAATAATGTTGAGCTGGTTTTGTATTATTCGAGACTAGGAAACAGTGAAAAAGATTATTTAATTAAAAAATGCGATTTGGCGACGATTATCAAAAATGTTATAAAAAAAAATCAAGATAGTTTATTATATCATCAAATAAAAATTAATATCAGTGAGATTGAAAAACAGGTTTTAAGTGATAGTAAATGGTTAGAGTTTATAATTAATCAAATTGTCAGTAATAGTATTAAATATTGTCGTGATGATCATCGTCAAATAGGTTTTAAAATTATTGATAACCAAAATACTATTGCCTTGGAAATAATTGATAATGGTATTGGAATTAAAAAAAGTGATCTTCCCTATGTTTTTAATAAATCCTTTACGGGAGAAAATGGTCGAATTGTCGGTAGTGCTACAGGAATGGGCTTATATATTGTTAAAGAGTTATGTGATAAATTAGGTCATCAAATCAAAATAGAATCAAAGGTGGGTAAATATACCAAAGTAACTATTTATTTTAATGATAATCAATATTACAATGTTGTAAGCTAATGTAAGACTAATCAATGTTAGTAGGAATTACTTTTTTCTATAATAAAATTGTAAAGGAGATGGATTTATGGAAGAGATATTAAAGATTGAAAAAATAAGCAAGTATTATGGAAATAAGAGTAATCTTACTAGAGCTATTAGTAATTTATCTTTAACCGTTAATAAAGGCGAATTTATTGCCATCATGGGTTCTAGTGGTTCCGGGAAAACAACTTTATTAAATTTAGTTTCAACAATAGATAGGGTAACTAGTGGTCATATTTATTTAAAAGGACAAGATGTTACTAAATTAAAAGGAAATAAATTAAATCAATTTCGTCGTGAAGAACTAGGCTTTATTTTTCAAGATTTTAATCTTTTAGACACTTTAACAGGATATGAAAATATCGCTTTAGCTCTGCAAATTCAAGGTCTTAAATATAAGACAATTAATCAAAAAGTCTTACAAATCGCTAAAATATTAGATGTTACAGAAGTTTTAGACAAATATCCTTATGAAATGTCAGGAGGACAAAAACAGCGAATTGCCTGCGGTCGAGCAATTGTTACTAATCCTGAATTGATCCTGGCCGATGAACCGACTGGCGCTTTAGATTCAAGAAGTTCGCGAATGCTACTTGAAAGCTTGACAAAATTGAATCAAGATTTAAAGGCAACAATTTTGATGGTAACGCATGATGCCTTTAGTGCCAGCTATGCCTCAAAAGTTGTCTTTATTAAAGATGGTAAGATTTTTAATGAATTTAATCGGGGTGAATCTAGTCGTAAAGAGTTTTTCAATAAGATTATTGATGTTGTTTCTTTATTAGGAGGCGATATCAGTGATGTTATTTAATTTATCAATCAAAAATATTAAACAGAGTTTTAAAGATTATGCGATATATTTTGTAACATTAATTTTAGGGGTGGCTATTTTTTATATTTTTAATGCTTTAGAAACCCAGAGTGTGATGTTACAAATTAATGATACGGCTAAAGATATCGTTAAAATGATGAATAATATTTTATCTGGGGTTAGTATTTTTGTTTCGTTTGTTTTAGGTTTTTTAATTGTTTATGCCAATCGATTTTTAATGAAACGAAGAAAAAGAGAATTTGGAATTTACCTGACATTAGGAATGTCTAAGTTTCAGGTTTCTAAAATATTAATTTTTGAAACTATTATTATTGGTTTGATTTCTTTAGTTATGGGTTTAATTGTAGGAATTGGTTTATCCCAGATCATGTCAATTGTCGTTGCCAATATGTTTGAAGCTGATATGCAGCAGTTTACTTTCGTTTTGTCGACTAATGCGTTGTTTAAAAGCTGTTTATATTTTGGAATTATGTATTTACTGGTAATTGTTTTTAATACAATTCAAGTAAATCGCCAGCAGTTATTACAATTAATTGTATCGCATCAACAAAGTGAAATGATTAGAATTAAAAATCCGGGGATTTGTATAATTGTTTTTATCATCGCGGTATTACTGTTATCTTATGCTTATTATAATGTCACCAGCAATGCTTCTAGTTTAGTTAGTTTCTTCTCCGTTATTTTACAAATGATTTATGGAGCCTTGGCAACATATTTAATTTATAGGTCATTAGCTGGTTTATTATTATATTTTATCAAACTAAAGAAAAACACTTATTTTAAACGTTTGAATAGTTTTACAATCAAACAAATCAGCAGTAAAATCAATACGGCTGTATTATCATCAACTGTTATTTGCTTATTATTATTTTTGACCATTTGTATTTTTTCTAGTGCTGTAGCTTTAAATAATACTGCTAATGAAGAAATTGATCAGCTGGCTCCAGCAGACGTTTGTATGTATATTGATACTAAAGCTAATAATATTACAGTAGAACAATATTTAAAGAATCATCAAATAGATATTTCAGCTGATTTATCAGCAAGTTATTCTTTTAATACGTATTATAGCTCTCAATTGACTTATGGCACTACTTATGGAAATATATATAGTGATGTTAGTGAATCTTTCTTAAATGAAACGCAGCGAATTGTTAAAGTCGGCGATTATAATCAGGTAGCAAAATTATATCATCTACCGGAATATAATTTAAATGATAATGAATATGTTGTTGTTGGTAATTATAGTAATAGCATGAATATGATCAATTTATGGCTTAGGGAAAAACCGGATATTGTTTTAAATGATAAAATTTATCATAGTAAATTTACACAGTGTCAAAATGGATTTTTAATGATGCAAAGTAGTCCAATGGATATGGGATTTTTTGTAGTACCAGATAATGCCGTTAATAATATGATGATCGATGCAAGTTATTTGATTGGTAACTATGATGCTTCAAGTCGTGATCAAAGAAATGAAATTGATCAAAAGATAACTGATTATTCTAGTGATACTTTAATCATTAGTACCAAAATTCAAATTGCAACTGCTAATACCGGTAGTGGCGCAATGGTTATTTTTATTGGATTATATATTGGAATTGTCTTTTTGATTTCCTGTGCTGCCATTTTAGCACTAAGAGAATTATCACAAGCGATTGATAATAAAGAAAAATATCAGATATTAAGAAAAATCGGGGTTGATGAAAAAATGATCAATCATTCAATTTTTATCCAAATCGCTATTTATTTTTTACTACCATTAATATTAGCTTTGATTCATTCTATCTTTGGATTACAAGTTTGTACTTTAATGTTAGAATCGGTAGGAAGACTAGATCTTACCAGAGCAACTTTGACTACAGCGATCTTCCTGGTTTTGATTTATGGTGGCTATTTTGTGATTACTTATTGGTGCAGCAAAAATATTATTAAAGAAAATTAAAATTGACTCCAAAGCATTAATTTGTTTTGGAGTTTTATTTGTTTAAAAAACTAGTCTAAATTTGGCAAATAAGCATATAAATAATAGTGATTAGGAAATGTTTTTATTTAAAAACATTGATTAAAACAGTATAATTAATATTGTATTATGATATCTATTGTGATATATTGTAAGCAGATATTGGATAGAGGCGCGAAGTGTTAAGAAGCTAGTATTAATTATGCTGCAACTAGATATTAGGAGAGGAACATTCGCCGAAGAAATAAATAATTGCAGTTATTTATGTTCTGGGCTTATAGAGAAAATCTATAAGACTGTCATTATCTTAAGATAATGGTGAGCTATCATTGTTCATACGCTGTTTATGTTGCAATGATACTCATTGCAACTTTTTTTGTAAAGGAGGACAATGATGGAAAAAGTTATTGATGCAGTGAGCTATGAGGAAAACATTATCCAATTACAGCTAAAAAATGTTCCTAAACATCCAATGATTATCGCAAAAATATTTACGATCATTAGTGATTGTGGCGTTAACGTGGATATGATTTCTCAAGTTATGATTGAAGATGCAATGCAAATTGAAATTACATTAGATGAAAAATACCAAAAAGAGTTAAACCAGGCTATTTTAAAATTAAAAGATGAAGTGCCTCAATTAGAAATTGCCACAAATCGAAAATATTTTAAAATTGCTCTAGGAGGAAAGTTATTAGAAACAACACCAGGTGGTGCTGCTTCAGTATTTAGAATTCTTGGTGAAAATAATATACATTTTTATCAAGTTACGACTTCAAAAAGAACTATTTCGTTTATTGTTGATCGTAAACTGAAAGATTTAGCTATGGAAAAGTTAAATGAAGCATTTAACTTAAATTAGAGGAGGTTATTATGGCTATTTTTGAAGGAAGTGCGGTAGCACTAGTATTACCAATGCATGAAGATGGAAGCATTGATTATGAAGGATTTAAAAGACAAGTTCAAAGAATGATTGATGGTGGGGTGCAAGCTTTATTAGTTAATGGAACTACTGGTGAAACACCAACTATTCATATTGATGATGAATTTGAATTATTAGATATTACGATGGAAATGGCAAAAGGTACTGGAGTTAAAGTTATTGCCGGAGCAGGATCAAATGATACAGCTACTGCTTTAACTAAAGCTAAATATGCTAAACAAAAAGGTGCTGATGCTATTTTAGTAGTAACACCTTATTATAATAAAACTAGTCAACGTGGTTTAATTAAGCATTATACAACAATAGCTGATGCAGTAGATATTCCAATGATTTTATATAATGTTCCTGGTCGAACAGGAATTAATATTACTGTAGATACTGTTGTTGAATTGGCAAAACACAAAAATATTGTGGCTATGAAAGATGCTACTGATAATATTGCTTATGCCATGGAAGTTCTAGCTAAAACGCAAGGAATGGATTTTGATTTATATTCAGGATGTGATGATAATATCTTGCCATTTATTTGTGCTGGTGGAAAAGGAGTTATCTCTGTCTTATCAAATTTATATCCAAGAGAAACAGAATTGTTTGCCCAGTTAGCTTTAAAAGGTGATTTGCCTCGAGCTCAAGAAATGGCTTATGCTTTGGAACCAGTTAGTCGTTATTTGTTTATTGATGTTAATCCAATTATGCCTAAAGCGGCTTTAGCTCATTTAGGAGTATGTAAAGAGACAGTTAGATTACCATTAGTAGAAACAACAGAAGAAAATAAAAAATTATTATTTGATGCTATGGATGCATTTGAAAAGTTGGGGTTTTAAGATGAAAGTAATAGTTTATGGATATGGTTTAATGGGCAAAAAAGTTGCCAATAAAGTTAGAAGTCAGGAAAATATGGATTTAATTGGGGTTGTCAGTTATGAATTCGATGAAAAAGTTCCTGAAAAAAGTTATAGTTCTTTAAAAGAATGTGACGAAAAAGCCGATGTCATCATCGACTTTTCTCATCCAAATAACTTAGATGATATTTTAGAATATGCTTTAGCTAATCAAACAAAATTGGTTATTGCCACAACCGGATACAGTCAAGAACAGTTAGATAAAATCAGTGAAGCTGCCAAGCAGCTTCCAATTTTCCAATCATATAATACTTCTTTTGGAGTTCAGATGTTTACTAAGATGTTACGAGCATTTGCTAAAGAGTTTTTCAATGCTGGATTTGATATTGAAATCTTAGAAAAACATCATAATCAAAAAATCGATGCTCCATCAGGAACAGCCAAACTTTTATATGAAGTAATGGCCGAAGAAATTGACGGAGTTGAACCTTGTTATGACCGCAGCAGCTTACATGAAAAAAGAAAACATGAAAGCATTGGAATTCAAGCAATGCGTGGCGGAACTATTTTTGGTGAACACACGGTAATGTTTGCCGGAAATGATGAAATTGTGGAAATAAAACATACTGCTTTATCTAAAGAAGTATTTGTTCAAGGGGCAATTAGTGCCGCATTTGCATTAAAAGATAAGGACAATGGTTTATATACTTTAAAATCATTGTATTAGTAGGGGGAAGTTATGGTATTACAAACAAAATTTGCTGAAATAAAAAACAATAATTTATACATAGATGATGTCAATGCTTGTGATTTAGCAAAAAAATATGGGACACCGCTATATGTAATGTCTGAAGGACATATTCGCAATCAGTTTAATACACTTAAAACTAAAATGATTGACAAATATGAAAATACATTACCTTTGTTTGCTTCAAAATCATTTTCTTGTAAAGCAATTTATCAAATTGCTAAGGAATATGGGGTTGGAATTGATTGCGTTTCAGCAGGAGAAATCTCAGTTGCTTTAAAAGGTGGATTTGATCCAAAGAAAATATATTTCCATGGAAATAACAAATTACCATCAGAAATTGAATATGCTTTATCTCATGGGGTAGAAAATTTTGTAATTGATAATTTTTATGAAATTGAATTAGTTCAAGAAATTGCAGCTAAATTAAATGTCATGGTTAATGGAATTGTCAGAATTACTCCAGGGGTTTATGCTGGTGGACATGATTATATCCGAGTAGGAGCTAAAGATACTAAATTTGGATTTAGTTCTCATGATAATACATATTTAAAAGCAATAAAAAAAGTAATAGATGCCCCAAATATCGTTTTTGATGGTATTCATTGTCACGTGGGAAGTCAAATTGAAGATATTCAAGCTTATGTTTTAGCAATGAATAAATTTGTTGAAATTGCTTATGAAATATATGATATCTTTGGAATTGTCATTAATAAATTAAATGCTGGTGGTGGTTTTGGAATTGCTTATACTAAAGCTGATCATCCACTAGAATTTGAAGAAGTTGTTGATACCATTATGGATATTATCACTAAAGGTTTTGAAGCTAGAGATTTAAAACGACCAATGGTGTTAGTTGAACCAGGACGTTATTGTGTTGGTAATGCCGGAATTACCTTATATACTGTCGGATCTTATAAATATATCAAAGATATTCGTGACTATATTACGGTAGATGGAGGAATGACTGATAATATTCGTTCATGTTTATATGGGGCTAAATATGATGCAGTTATTGCCAATAAAGCACAAATGCCAGCTGACCATTTAGTTACCGTTGCTGGGAAAAACTGTGAATCTGGTGATATTTTAATTAAAGATATTATGTTACAAGATCCACAACCTGGTGATATTTTAGCGATGTTTTCAACTGGTGCTTATCACTATTCAATGTCATCTAATTATAATCAATTACCAAAACCAGCCGTTGTCTTTACTTATCAAGGCAAAGACCGTTTAGTAATTAGAAGACAAACGTTTGATGATTTAGTAACATATGATGTTGATTCATCATATTAAAAAATGTATGTCATAAATACTGACATACATCTAAAATACTTTTACAATTTACAACATCTTTTTGATTAAAAGTAGTTGTTATTGCATAAAAGGGTAAGTGAAATTGTTTAGCTAATTGATAGTCACATTCACTGTCACCGAGATAAATTGATTTACTTAAATCAATATTATAATCTGCCAAGGCCTGGTAAATCATGCCAGGTCTTGGTTTTTTACAATTACAATGATCTTTATCATTATGGGGACAATAATATATTCTTAAAATATCAATCTCATTATCTTTACATTCTTGAAGAAATAAATCAGTAAACTGATGATATTGCTCAGTTGTAATAATTTTATCGCTAATTAAATATTGGTTAGTAACAATTATTATTTTAAACCCTAGTGAAAGTAGTCGTTGCATTCCAGCAATCGCCCCTTCAAGAAACTCTGGATATTTGACAGTCGCCCATTGTTTATCAGGGTAATCTTTAATAATGGTCCCATCACGATCTAAAAAAGCTATTTTAAATTTGTTACACATTTTCTATTTTTAGTCTTCTTTAATTCTTCATAAATTCCCTGCATTTTATAATCTAATTGAGAAATAGTTTTAGCACACTCTTTCAATTCATCACGAACGCCATCAGGCACTTCATTTTCAGTTTTATAACGTAAATGATGTTCTAAACTAGCCCAAAAATCCATGGCAATTGTTCGAATTTGAATTTCAACAGCAATAGGCTGTACTCGTTCAGCTAAAAAAATCGGTACTTCAACAACCAGATGCAGACTGCGATAACCATTAGGTTTAGGATTTTTAATATAGTCCTTTTTTTGTAATAATTTGATATCACTTTGTTTCACTAATAAATCAGCAATCCGATAAACATCGCTAACATAGTTACAAATAACTCGAACTCCGGCAATGTCAGTTAGATTATTAACCATCGAATCTAATGAAACTTCCAGATTTCTTTTTTTCAGTTTGTTGACAATACTATCCAGTGATTTTAGACGATAGACCATATGATGAATCGGGTTATGATCATGCTTGATTCTAAATTCATCATCTAGAATATCTAATTTAGTTCGAATTTCTTTAATACCAGCTTCATATACCTGCTGTAAAGTTAAAAATTCTTTGACTGAATCTGATAAATTATCTTGTTGATTAAAAGGTTTAATAGAATCAGTTGTGATTTCCTTTTGCATAATACGATTAGTCATAACATACCTCTTTTAAATTATTTTTTGTATATCTTAATCATAAATGGCAATAATGAACTTGAGGTGAACTATATGCGAAAACTGTTAATAATATTAATAATCATGATGAATGTTGTAACTGTAGATGCTTCTGGTAATGATCCTAAATATAAAATAATTGCTAATAGTAATAGTGATGATGACATTGAAGCAATGTATGAAACTAAAGATGCTTTAATAGCTGATTTTAAAACCTGGGCTAAAGGAGTCGATGATATTGATCAGGTTCTAGCCGATCATCAAAAAGACTATCAGGCAAAATATTATAATGGCGAATATACAATTGTCCTTGGTGAAGGCCAGGGGAAAGAGCTGACCGGCTCTTTAAAAACTAGCTATTGTGTCAGTAGTAAAGAAATCAAAAAGAAGTCGTTTTTTGCTTCATTATTTTCATAACTATCTCAAGGATAGTTATTTTTAATTTGTTTAAATTGTGATATACTTATGATGAAATTATAATGATTATTCGAAAGGAAACAGGCTATGGGGAGTGTAAAAAAAGTTGAAAACTTTTGTTGTCGCTTAGCTCAGGAATATTTTAGTAATCGTAATTTTGCGTTGTTAGAAGAACTGCTAGATGAACGGATTACTGTAATTGGTACTGGTGCCCATGAAATTAGCCGTAATCGTGAAGAATTATTAACTGCTTTAAAAAAAGAAGCTGCATTATGTCCTGACAGGTTTATTATTGATGATGAATGGTATCAGGTAACAGATTTACATCATAATTTATTTCTAGCAATGGGAGAAATTAAAGTTAAGCAGGACGTTGACTCATTACTGGAATATTCTTTTACTACTAGAATTACTATTGTTTTGGAATATCAAAATGAAAAATTTAAGATTATTCATTTTCATCAATCAATTCCGGATCATAATCAACGTGATGATGAATTTTTCCCTCATGAGATTATTGAAAAAAGTCGTCAGGAGCTAGAAAAACAAATAAAAAAAAGAACCAAAGAATTAGAAATATCAAATCAGCAGGTAATGTATAATTTAAAGCACGATTATTTGACAGGAATTTTAAATCGTCATTATATCGAAAATTCAATTAATCAAATTTTCAGTAAATATAATTACGGACTATTTTTGATAATTGATATTGATTATTTTAAAAAAATCAATGATAATTATGGGCATCCTTTTGGTGATAAAGTTTTAGTTATGTTATCTAAAGTAATGCAAGATAATTTTGGCATTAATAATTGTGGTAGAATTGGTGGCGATGAATTTGTTGCATTTTTAGAGAGCAATATAGCTAATTATCAGGAATTGACTAAGCGGGTTAATGAGTTTAAGAAAGATTGGGATCAAAAAATTACTAAATTAAATTGTAATGATAAAATATCAATTAGTATTGGAATTTCATATTATCCAGCACATGGCAATGATTTTATGAAGCTACTGACTAATGCCGATATTGCCTTATATCAAAGTAAAAAATTGGGACGTAATCTTATTTCCGTTTTTAACAACAGTTCTCATTTTTAGAGAACTGTTTTATGTTTAAAATAAAGGTGTTTCGTTAATAATTTAAGAGGTTAAACATATAATTAAATTAGAGGTGGAACATGTTAACAAAATTTGATGAACAGGCGCAAAAAGCAATTGTTGTATCTGAAAGTATTGCTTTTGATTTGGGTCATAATAACGTTGGCAGTGAACATTTATTGCTGTCTTTATTAAAACTAAGTAACTCTAAATTACGTGATTTGGTAAAGAAATATGGCGTTGATGATAAAAATATATATGAAGATGTTAAAAGGTTGTTTGGTACAAATGATGATCAACCTTTTTATATGGAATATAGTGATGCTGTAAAGAATATTTTAGAGATTGCTATGGAATTAACGGATCAGCAAAATAAAAGTAAGGTGACCTTAAATTTACTTACAGTGGCTTTGTTGAAAAATAAAGAATGCGTAGCGCATGAATTATTAAAAAAATATCATGTCGATTTTGAAGATATTATTTATAAGTTAAATGAAAATAGTGAATTAGAAACTAAGCTTGATCAGATTCCGTCATTAGTTAATTTGAATAAAAAAGTTAAACAAGAAGAGCATTTAGTAATTGGCCGTCAAAAAGAATTAGAAAAACTATGTATGATCTTAAGTAAGAAAGAAAAAAATAATGCTTTAATAATTGGTGAGGCAGGCGTTGGAAAATCAGCTTTAGTAGAAAAATTAGCATCCTTGATTAATCAAAAAAAAGTAAACGATAATTTAAAGAAAAAAATAATTTATGAACTAAGTTTATCAAGTATTGTCGCTGGAACTAAATATCGTGGAGAATTTGAAGAAAAATTACGGAAAATAATTGATAAAGTTAAAGAAATGGATAATGTTATTATTTTTATTGATGAAATTCATAATTTAATTGGTGCCGGTGGTGCTGAAGGAGCAATTGATGCCGCTAATATCTTAAAACCATATCTAGCCCGTAAAGATCTTACTATTATTGGTGCCACGACAACTGAAGAATATTTTCAGCATTTTGAAAAAGATCAGGCGATGAATCGGCGCTTTAGTGTTATTGCTTTAAAAGAAAATACTAAAGAAGAAACTTTAGAAATTTTGCAAAAGACTAAATCATTATATGAACGATTTCATCAAATTACAATTGACAACCAAGTTCTAGAATATTTAGTCGAAAATGTTGATGTCTATATTAAAAACCGCACTTTTCCAGATAAAGCAATCGATATTTTAGATTTAGCCTGTGTTAAAGCTAGATTTAAACAGCAACATATTATTACTAAAAAGATTGTTAAAGAGGTTATTGAAGAATATACTTCAATTAAAATTAATGATCATTATGATTATGAAAAAATCGCAACTAAATTAAATCAACAAATCATTGGTCAAAATAAAGCAATTAGTCAAATAATTAATCAGCTCCGTTTGATAAAAGATGCTAAACAACCTAAGGTGATGTTATTTGTTGGAAGTAGTGGTGTTGGAAAAAGTGAGACAGCTAAAGTTTTAGCTAAATTACTATCAAGACAATTATTACGATTAGATATGAGTGAATATCGTGATAGTACTAGTGTTCAAAAAATTTTAGGAGCCCCACCAGGATATGTTGGATATGATAAACCTAGTCCATTACTAGGACAGTTACAAACTTATCCTAAAAGTATTATTTTATTAGATGAAATCGATAAAGCTGGCAATGATGTCTTAAATTTGTTTTTGCAGGTATTTGATGAAGGTTATTTAGAAGATAGTCATAAACGCAAAGTTTATTTTAATAATACGATCATTATTATGACATCTAATTATGGAATAAAAAATGGATTAGGTTTTGTAAAAAGTAATCATAAAGCTAATGGTTTTTTTAGCGATGAGATGATGACTAGAATTGATGAAATTATTTATTTTAAAACACTGACAGTAACTGATTTAAAACAAATTATTTATCAGCATTTTAAAGAAAGACTTAGTGATGATGATATTGATATGATTTTAAAAGATTATGATATGAAATTACAAGGCCGTGGAATAATCAAAGCAGCAAATAAATATTTATTAAATAAAGTGAAGACATGATGCTTCACTTTTTTGATTTCAAAAATTTTCGTTTAATAATTACTATAATTATTAATACTATTGCAACAACAATACTATAACGATTAAGATAAAAACTAATCATCTGCCAATTATTACCTAAGATAACACCAAGATAAACTAAAATGGCATTCCAAATTAAACTACCAATAATGGTATAAACAGAAAAATTAAAAAAATTCATTTTAGTAATTCCAGCTGGAATTGAAATAATCGAACGAATAATCGGAATCAAACGACCTAATAAAATAATAATCTTACCATACAAATCAAACCAATTAACTGAACGTTCTAAAGCATTTTCTTTAAAATGAAATTTAATTAAAAGTTGATTTAACTTTTGGTAGTTGATCAAATATCCTAGCAAATATAATAAGATGGCGCCTAAATATGATCCCAATGTGGCAACGATAATGATAGCTAACGGTTTTAATGTAGTAAAAGTAGTTAAAAAGCCACTAAAAGTTAAAATGATTTCACAAGGAATTGGAGGAAAGATGTTTTCTAAAACCATTAAAAATAACACAGCTTTATAACCATAAAGATTGATTAATCCTAAAAATGTTGTCACTATTTTAATCTCCTTTTCTTGTAATTTTATTAGCTAAATGAATTAACCAGGAATCAAATGGTAAGAATAAAATAGTTGATGCCAGATTAAAAAAAGTATGCATATAGGCTATTTGCATTAAAGGATTAGTGGTTAAGCTTTTAATAAAGGGAACAAATGGAATAAAATAAGAGGCAATGACAAAAACAAGAGCACCAATTACATTGATTAAAATATGAATAATGCTTAATCGTTTAGAATTAATATCTCCATTAACAGCTCCTAAAACAGCCGTAATACAGGTTCCTATGTTTTGACCATAAATAACATTGGTAGCCATTGAATAGCTAATCAACCCCTTTTCATAGATGGTTTGTAAAACCCCAACCGATGCCGTAGAACTTTGAATAATAGCTGTAAAAATTGTTCCAGCAAGAATTGCTACCAAAGGATGATTTAATTTAATAAATAAATTTATAAAGAATGGGGATTTTTGCATTGGTTCTAATGATAATGACATCGTATCCATAGTTAGAAAAATCAAACCTAAAGCCATGAATAATCGTCCCCAATAAGTAATTTTGTTTTTAAATAACATTAAAATAAAGCCAATCAGACAAAGATAAATAGCCGACTTACCAATATCTAAAGCAATCATTAATCCCGTAACGGTCGTACCAATATTAGCCCCTAAAACAATCCAGGTAGCTTGAGCTAGAGTAATTAAATGGCTGTTAAGTAAGCCAATTAGAATAATCGTCATTGCTGAAGAACTATGAATCAAAGCTGTAATGATCGTTCCGGTTAATACTCCTAAATATTTATTACTTGATAAGTGATAGAGGATCTTTTTTAGCTTATCACTGGCTAGAGTATCTAATGATGTTGATAAAATCCGCATACCAAAAAGAAAGATACCTAAACTACCAATAAAGCCAATAATATTTTTGATAATTTATCACATCCTTTGATAAATTATATTAATAAATTAATAAATAATGTTTATTTTCAAGATAATTATTAAATGTTAAAATTAAAGATAGAAGGATGTGAGAAAATGGATTATAGTGCAGTTGTTTTATGTGCCGGGAAAGGAAGCCGTAGTGGTCTAAATTATAATAAAATGTTATATCGTTTTGAGCAAGAAACGGTTTATGAAATGACGATGAAAGTTTTTTTACAAGATAGTCGTTGTAAGCAGATCGTTGTTGTAACAAAACAAGATGAACTTGTTGAGTTAAAAACACTAATTCAAGATACTAAAATTAGTTATGTCTTTGGTGGTAAAGAACGCCAAGATAGCGTTTATAATGGTTTACAAGCAGTAAATCAGGATATTGTCTTGATTCATGATGGAGCTAGACCATATTTAAAAAAGGAAAACATTGATGATTTATTACTTTGTTTACAAGATAATGATGCCTGTCTATTAATGGTACCGGTTAAAGATACAATTAAATTAGTTAATGAAAATACAATAGTGGAAACTTTACCGAGAACCCAATTAATGCAGGCCCAAACACCACAAGCGTTTAAAACATCATTGATTAAAGATTGTTATCAAATGGCAAAGGAGCAAAACTTTTTAGCTACTGATGATGCTTCTTTGGTTGAACAATTTTCAAAGACACCGGTAAAGGCAGTTTTGGGAAGTTATGAAAACATCAAGATTACTACCCCAGAGGATTTGAAATGATCAGACGAAAATTAATTTCAAAGTGCTTTGTAATTTTAATTTTGTTAGGATTGATTGGTGGCGCGGTTTATTATCAAATTAATTTATTACCAGAAGAGCAAATAAAGTTAACTACCAATACATTGACAGCCCAAATAATCGATACCAGTGATAATACATTAACTATTAGAGATAATCAAAATAAAACGTATACAATAAATCTTGGTACCACCGAACAAAATAATTCATATATCTTTTCAAACCAGGTAACCATTAGATATACTGGTGATATTAATGATCAATATACAATTGAAAGTATTACAGTCAAGTACAGTCAAATAATCAATGGAGAGCTTGATAATGAAACGTTTAGTCGAATAACTAATCTAGCTAAATCAATGTCACTTGAAGATAAAGTCGGACAATTATTATTGGTATTAAAGTCTGAAAACTTAATTGATAATCAAACAGTGGCTGGATGTGTTTTATTTGAAGAAGATTTTAAAGATAAAACTCGAGATGAAGTAATTAATAATATTCAAGGGTATCAAGATGATGCTAAATATCCAATGTTGATTGGGGTTGATGAAGAAGGGGGCAATCTAGTTCGAGTAAGTAAATATCTAAGAAATAATCGATTTAGATTACCACAGGATGTATTTGCCTATGGTGGGATGGATTCCATTATCAGTGATGCAACAGAAAAGTCAGAATTTTTACAAGAATTTGGAATTAATGTTAATTTAGCACCAGTAGCTGATGTTCCCTTAAGTGAAGATGATTATATTTACACAAGATCATTTGGATTAGATAGCCAGGCAACTAGTAATTATGTTAAAAATGTTGTTAGTGCAATGAACGATTTACATATGGGTAGTGTTTTAAAACATTTTCCGGGTTATGGAAATGCCCCAGGATCTAGTGGAACTTACCATGATACTAGAGAATATAGTGAGTTTGCAAATCGTGATTTATTGCCATTTGAAGCTGGGATTGAAGCTGGAGCTAATGCAATCTTGGTAACAAATAATATTATTGATAGCATGGATGATCAAAATCCAGCAACGCTTTCAGCCAATGTTCATGAATTGCTTAGAAATAATTTGGGCTATAATGGTGTTATTTTAACTGATGATATTTCGGGAATTGATCATCAAGAATTTGGCAATGATGATCAGATTGCAGTTAAGGCAATCCAAGCTGGTAATGATTTGATCATGACATCGAATCCTCAAAGTTGTTTTAATGCAATTTTAAATGCCGTTAATAATGGCGAAATTTCATTAAATCAGTTGGATATCTCGGTTTTAAGGGTTCTAGCCTGGAAAGCAAGTCTACAACTTTTATAAAATAATTTAAGTATCAAAAGCAAATAAAATTATCATGTAATAACAATACTAGATAAAAGAGGATAGTGATAAAAAGTAAGTTTTTATCAAATAAAATCTTGCTTTGTTTTAATTGTTGTGCTATTATAACTGAGCATGTAAAAATATTAATTTACAGCCTGCTTATATCTTAAAATATAAGCCGATAGTCCATAGGAGGTAGAAAGATGAACAAGTATGAAATTATGTTTATTGTAAAACCTGATGTTGAAGAAGATGCAAGAAATAAATTAATCGAATATTTCAAAAGTATCTTAACAGCTAATGGTGGAACAGTTGACAATGTTAACGAATGGGGATTACGTGATTTAGCGTATGAAATCAAAGATTACAAAAAAGGTTACTATGTAGTAGTTGATGCAACTTGTACTGGTGCCGATATCGCTGAATTTGAACGTTTATCAAACATCAACGCATCTACATTACGTCATTTAACACTTCGTCGATAGGAGGCGTTATATATGATAAATAGAGTAGTTCTTGTAGGTAGATTAACTAGAGATCCTGAATTAAGAAGAACAGCACAAGGTGATGCAGTAACTTCATTTACTTTAGCAGTAAACAGAAATTACACAGCTCGTGATGGTCAGCAACAAGCCGATTTTATTAATTGCGTTGTATGGCGTAAACAAGCTGAAAATGTTGAAAGATATTGTGCAAAAGGAACTTTAGTAGGTGTTGAAGGAAGAATTCAAACACGTAATTATGATAATGCACAAGGACAACGGGTTTATGTAACTGAGGTTCTATGCGATAGTGTTCAATTTTTAGAAACTAAAGCAGCAAGAGAAAGAAATCAAGCTCAGATGCAACAACAACCACAAAATAATAATGATAATTTTTATGATATGAAAACAGTTGAGTTAGAAAAAGAATTTGATAACTCATTAAATACATTTGATATCATGGAAGATGATATTCAATTTTAATGAAAGGAGCTAAGTAAAATGGCATTTAGAAAACAAAGAATGGGTAGAAGAAAAGTTTGCTACTTCACAAAAAACAAAATCACTTACATTGATTATAAAGATGTTGAATTATTAAAAAGATTTATTTCAGCTAATGGTAAAATCATTCCAAGACGTGTAACTGGAACAAGCGCTAAATATCAAAGAAAATTAGCTACTGCAATCAAACGTGCACGTCAAATGGCTTTATTACCATACGTACAAGACTAAGCTAAAATACATGAGACCTTGATTTTTATCAAGGTCTTTTTCTGTATATTTGCATGTAAAACTAATAGAATATATAATATGTATTTCAGGACGTTTATTAACCTCCTGATTTTTTTGATTTAAAGTTGGAAATATTATAAATAAGATAATAAAAGTAATTGTTAAGCGCAAAATAGTTGGTTATTATATGCTAAGGTAGTTTCTTATTGCTTGTATTTTTATCATATTTATTGAATTAAAAATACAAAGTCATATCAAATAAAATTAATAATAAAACAGTTAAAATAAATAATCATATTGTTAAAGATATGATGAAAACATCAGTATTTTAACTTTATTTTATTATATTTTAACATTTAAAATGTTAAAATATAATAAATAAATATTAATATGGTGGTGATAGAATGAATGTAATAAATGCACTTGGATTAAAATTAAAACTAAAAGATTGGGATAAAAGAAATCAGGTACCTCTCTATATCCTAAATAATTTTTCTATTCAGAAAGCAACTTTCAATAATATTGATTGTTTATCATTAACACCACATGAAGGATTACCAATTTTATCAGCATTAAAAAAGCAAATAGGAATAATTAAAAAGATTGAAGATATACCGGTATTTTTAAATCTTGATTCTATATCTCATTTTAGAAAACAAAATCTTCTTGAAAACAACATACCATTTATTATAAAAGATAAAATGGTTTATTTGCCGTTTATGGCAACCCTCTTGACCGATGAACAATGGAAGAAAGTCCTAAGATTGAAAAACTGACATTGGCTGCGCAACTTTTATTTATTTGGATATTATATCAAAGCAAAGATGAATTTTATATTAATGAAGCATTAGAAGTGATTAAAGTTTCCAATATGACCCTTACAAGAGCATATCGTCAATTATGTGCAACAAAATTATTTAAAGAACATAAAAATGGTAGAAAAATTTATTTAACAACTCACTTAAATAAATTGAATTTATTTAATCAGATGAAATCATATTTACAATCACCGATAAAAAAACAAGGTTTTATTTTAAATTCAGATATTGATGATTATATGATCTTATCTGGTGAATCAGCATTAAGTCAATATTCTTTTATCAATCCACCAAAAATGAAGATATACGCCGTAGATAAAGTAAATAGTAATCACATTGTAATACAAAATGAATATTATTCACAGGAAGAACAAGTAGTATTACAAATTTGGAAGTACAATCCTTTATTATTTAGTCATGATCAAAAGAATATCGATAAAATTTCTTTGATTATTTCACTGTCAGACAACATAGATGAACGACTAGATAGGGAAATAAAACAGTTATCAGAAAATATATTTAATAAGATGGAGAGTGATTAATATGATTGGAATAGATATATTTAGACAGTATTTTAAAGGTTTTGAAGATCAGTATGTTATTATTGGTGGAACTGCATGTGAATTATTGATGTCAGAACAAGAATTAGATTTTCGTGCTACGAAAGATATTGATATGGTACTCATTGTTGTGAATTTATCAAAATAATACTTATAAAATGAAGATTATTATATGTCCAAAAGTAATTATAAGTTGCCAAAGATCTATTAAATTAGGTCTTTTTTGTTGGAAAAAAATTAATTAATTCATAATGGAACGCAATTAGAATGAGAAAATATCATAAAGTTTAATGTTACATTAAATATCCTATATTATACACTTATAATAGTAAATAAGAATATTTTGATTTTTTAGTAGCTACAATACAATGAATAAGAATATGCAAAAAGCATAACATTTCTCTAATCAAATTTGTTATGCTTTTTTTCTCTGTTTATAAGATAAGTAATTATGTTGTTTTGATATTGATAATATTTAAATAAAAGGATTATGTAAAAAATAAGACATCATTTATTTATAAATAAGTTTAAGAAATATTTTATTTTTTGAAGCATATCCATCATTAGATTCATAAAAGTTGTTTGCTATCAAACCAACATTTACTCAAAGATGGAATTGTATAGATGGTAAACTAGTTATTGAATAATTATATATTAATCAAAGCAAATATATAGAAATAGTGATGAATTTATCAGTATTTTAAGAATATATCTTTGAAATAGTACCAGGAAGAATTCATAGTTTACAATGAGAATTTTTACTTTCATTTACGAAAGCTTTAAATATATTATCTAAAGAACTGATATAATAATTTAAGAATTATAATGTATATTTCTCGGTAACTTCTAAGTTTGTAGTGTGAATGATAAATGTTAATTTACGTTGCTTGTAGCAACGGTTGTTTTGATATTTAATAGTTATATCAAGATAAAGGAGGACAAGTAATGTTAAATGAAAATATTAGGAATTTAAGAAAAGCAAAAGGTTTATCGCAAGAAGAGCTTGCTATAAAATTAAATGTAGTAAGGCAAACGGTGAGTAAATGGGAAAGAGGCACGTCAGTTCCCGATTCAAGTATGCTTATTTTGTTAGCTGAAGAACTGGATACTTCAGTAAGTGGATTGCTTGGTGAAACTGTGCCAGAACCGAGTTTGAATGAGATGAATTTAGAGAATATTTCTAAAAAGCTGGAAAATATTAATTATCAATTTGCTAAAAGAAAAGTGATGAGAATTAGGATAATTCGCTATCTACTTATTTTACTATGTATACTTATAGTAATAATATTTATTGCTTTAGCAGCTATGCATAGTGAATATTTGAATTGGAATTACAATAATCCTGAATTAGCAGTTGCCGGTACTATATTACATGGTGTTGAATTTTTATTCGTAAGAATAGCACCACTGATCTTTATTGGTGCCATAGTTGGAATTGTCTTTACGTATAAAAAAGATAAAGTTTAGTTTATATAAAAGATTTTCTCAAATATTAAGATTGGTTGAATGAACTATTTATGGTGATAATCGAAAATTTAAAATTAGACAAGTTTTGTTTGAAGCTAGTATTATAAGTAACAGGGGAAACATAAGAAATAATATTTTTATTTAAAAGTATAGCAGTTATTGAGACGATTCATTATAAAATGAGTTGTCTTTTTATGTTACTAAAAAGCAAAAAATAGGTTTATTAGTTGAATTTTTTGTGGTTTATTATCTATTATTAGTTATAGATAATGTATTTTAGATATGAGGTTAAAATAGTTATTGATTTTATTCGTATTATTATCTAAAGAATTTTATTGTTTTAGGTCTTTCTTTGTTTTTGTGTGAATTGAGTAAGATTTGTTATATAATGGTTATAGGTTAGGGGGATGAATCATGGGTGATGATGTATATATGTTAAATTTGAGAGCACATGGGACTATAGGAGATATTAAGGAACTAAATTTTCATAGTGAAGATGCGATACAAGAAACTTATGATATTATAAATTATATAAAATCGTTAGTTAGTAGACCAGATTTTAATGATCGAGCTGATTTAGAGCTTGATTATATCGAAAAAATATCACGATTATTGTATCTTAGAAATAAATTAGCACCCATTTTTGCTTATCAAAATCACAATGAAATAGAAAAAAATGAACATATCAAGATTATTGATCATGATTTTTATGATCCGATAACCATACTTATAGAGATTAATGATATTGATGATGCTATAGATATTATTGCTATTAGGAAAAAGAAGGCTCTACAAAAAAATAATAAACTTGATGAAACAATTTTCTTTAGTCCTTATTTAGATAATAATTACCAATCACAATCATTTGATTCATTTGTCAATGAAATCAATGTTAAATCGCTAAAATCACTAACAAAATTTAATACATATGTCATGCCGACAATTAATGACATTAAAAATGGAAAATATTTTACATATTATTCGTTTGTTAAGAAAAGTTCTTATCGAAATGAAGCAGGAGAAAAATCTTTTGACCGTATTTTAAGGAAAAACATAAGAAAAATAGAGAATAGTTCAATCCCTCAAGAAAGAAATAATAAAGGTTATTGTTTCTTTACTGGATATAAAACAAAAAATCATTTCTATAGCAGTAAGGAAGTTATGAAAACTTATTATGAAATTTGTACAGTTTTTGGTGATTTTCTTGGTATTGTTGTTAGAACAGATGCGATTAGAAAGTCACATCTTTATAGAGAATATGATATTGCATTTAGTGATTCAATCGTAGAGTCTAGGTATAGAAGAGGAATCAGTTTTTTTGATAATGTAAAGCTTTATTATATTTTCAAAGACTGGGATGATATTGCTATGAAAAAAATAGATAAATTTAATCAGAATATAATGAGTTATATTAATGTTAATGATAAATATAATCAAGCAAATGATGCTAAAATCGTAGATTTAGAAGATGATTTTAGTTCAAAGTCACAAGATATAGAAAATTTATCATTAAAAGATAATTATATAAGTTCTGAAGAATATATTGATGAAAAGAAAGTAAAAAGTGATGATCTTCTTAAGATGGTATATAATTTATCATTAAATAATAACATGACATACTTAAAAGATAAAGATATTATCAAGAATCATTTAGATAATGAAGATCAAAAAAATGATCTTTATGCAGCTTATTTAATTGTTTTGATTAATAATTTATATAGAAAAATAGAACAAAATGATGATTTCTATAATAATGTCTATAATAAATTAAATTTAAAAGTTATAAATAGTAAAGAAACAAAGATGATGATTACTTCTATTAAAAATATCATAAAAAACCAACTTATAAGATTAGGATATTTTTATTTTGCTTCGTATTTTATAGAATCGGGAAAAATCAATCAAGATGATTATATTAAATTCTTAAAATTTCAAAAGAATAACTCTAAAAATTTTTATATTGGAGTAATTATGTGGATTAATTATGTAGTTACTAATTCTATTTTCAAAGAATATCAAGATAAACTAGATGAAGTCAACGAGTATATTAGATATGTAAAACAAGTAATGATTTTATGTGAGCAGCTTAAAAAAAATCCATTTAATCAAATATATGTTGGCGAAGAAAAAATTAGTGCAATTTTAAATATTGGAGGTGTTGAATAGATGAATGATCAGGAAAATATACAATTAAATGATGAAATAGTAAAAAAATATATCCAGTATTTAACATCTTTTTTACCTAATCAAGATATGATTGATTATATAGAAAAATATAATGATGCTATAAAAAATGACCCTTATTATAATGCATGGATAAAAATTGCACTTGAACAACAACAGGCAAATGAAGAGTTCTATCGAGAATTAGAAGCAAATAATGACCATGTTATGGTAGAAGAATCAGATAATACTGTTGGTTTTGTAAAATTAATTCGTAATCAGGCACAAGATATTGTCATCAGTATAGAAAAAGCTATGCAAAAACTTGTTGTTAACTATGAATTTTCTATGGTCAGAGGGGACTATGATGATAATGATCTAATCCATCTTGAATATGACGATATTGATAACAGGTTAGTATTATATAGTCCCGAAAAACATAATTTTTATCTTGAGATTGAAGATGATCTTATTTATCCAATAAATACAGAACCGGAATTCGATTCAGCACTTTTACAGTATATTTATGAATTTGATCAAAAGAAGATTCCAGAAGATACTGAAATAGAAATTACTTATGATAATTAGAAGACTACGTTGAGTGGTTTTCTTTATATAATAAGGAAAAATATAGTTATATTGATGAAAGTATACTTATTTAAATTATAAGAACTAATTATAAATTCTATAAACGTTTTGAATATATAAACAAACAATAAGATTCTCTAATAAATTAATATAAAAATATTTAAGAACTTTTACAGAGTTATTAGGTAGAACTTATACATAGTTAATAAAATATTTATAACCCAATTGAAGAACACTATAATTATTAAACTTTTTAGTTGATAGTCATGGTGAAAAAAAGCTATATTTAGATGGTTTATTACTGTTGATTATAGCAAAATATATTTGTTGGGGGAGGTGCAATACATGGAACAAGATCTATATCAACAAGCTCTTGACTTATACAATAAAAAATTATATGTTTTTGCTTTAGAAATTTTCCAAACATATTATGATCAATGTGAAAAAAAATTTGGGGAAAGCAAAGAGCTAGCAGACGTTTTAAGATATATTGGTAATTGCTATTATTATACAAAGAAATATAACAAAGCACTTAATTGTGATCAGAAATGCTATACTATGCGAAAACAAATATTAGGATTATATCATAAGGATACTTTACAAAGTTATAACAACATTGCATTAGATTATAGAAAACTTGGAAATCATGAGCTAGCTCTCAATTATCATCAAGAACTATTTAATATAAAAGTACAGCAATTAGGTGAAGAAAATCCAGATACCCTTAAAGTACTAGCCAATCTGGCTATAGATTATCAATATTTGCAACAACATCAACAAGCTTTAGAATGTGATCAAAAATGTTATAAATTACGTGTCAAGGTATTAGGACGGGAGCATCCTGATACTAAAAAAGCATTATTTAATATTTCAGTAGATTATACAAATCTTGCTAAAAAAGAAAATTCTATTAAATACAATTTAGCAAGTTATAGAATAAGGAAACAATTATTTGGTGAAGAAAATATTAAAACAGTACTAAGTATAGCTAATCTTGAAATAGCATATAGATCAGCTAGAAAATATCAAGAAGCCCTTTTATGCAGTCAAAAATGTTATCAATTTGTTCGTAAAAATTTTAAAGAAGATAGTAAAAATTCAATAATTGTTCTTTATAATCTTGGTTTAGCATATGCAAATGTAGGATCATATGAACAAGCTATTAAATATACTCAAGAATGCTATGAAAGTAAGAGTCGAACTTATGGAAAAAGACATCCTACAACTCTATCAAGTCTTGATGATCTTGCAAGATACTATAACCAGTCAGGCCAATATGAAAAAGCATTGCAATGTGAACAAAAATGTTATGATGCAAGAGTAAAAATTTTAGGTGAAGATCATGTGGATACATTGGCAAGTTTAACTGTTCTTGCATACTGTTATAGTGACTTGGGTCAATATGAAAAAGCATTACAATACGAACAAAAGAATTATAAACTTAAAATACAAGTATTAGGCAAGGAGCATGCTGAAACATTAGCTAGTTTAGCTAATATTGCACTATATTATGACAATCTTGGTGAATATCATAAAGCACTTGAATATAGCCAGAAATGTTATCAATTACAAGTCAAAGTTTTTGGAGAAAATAATCAGAACACATTAATGACTTTAGGAAATCTTGCTCTACATTATAGTCATATGGGACAATATGACTTAGCTTTAAAATATGAACAAGAATGCTATCAAAAAAGGATCAAGACTTTAGGAGAAAATCATCCAGATATATTAATTAGTTTAGGAAATCTTGCCCTATATTATAATAATATTGGAGAATATGAATTGGCTTTAAAATATGAACAAGAGTGTTATCAAAAAAGAATCAAAATTTTAGGAGAAGAGCATCCAAATACATTAATGAGCTTAGGAAATCTTGCCATATATTATAATAATATCGGAGAATATGAATTAGCTTTAAAATATGAACAAGAGTGTTATCAAAAAAGAATCAAAATTTTAGGAGAAGAGCATCCAAATACATTAATGAGCTTAGGAAATCTTGCCTTATACTATGATAAAGTTGGTCAATATGAAAAAGCAATAAAATACGGGAAAAAATGCTATCAACTACAGGTAAAAACTTTAGGAGAAATACATCCAAATACATTAGTAAGTTTACAAAATCTTGCTATGTATTATACTCGATTGGGACAATATGATAGGAGTATTGCGTATAATAAAAAATGTTATGAATTAATGATTAAAGGATTAGGCCCAGACCATCCAGCAACATTATCATGTTTAGATAATCTTGCTGCATATCATATTTACTTAGCTCAATATGAAAAAGGATTGATATATGGTAAACAATGTTACGAAGCAAAAAAGCAAGTTTTAGGAGAAACACATCCAGAAACGCTTAGGAGTTTAGATAATCTTGCAAATTATTATTATGGTTTAGGAAAATATGATCTGTTTAAGGTATATAAACAAAGATGTTATGAATTAAAAAAGAAAATACTAGGAGAAAATCATCCTGATATAATCTTGACGTTAGAGGGGATTGCACTTTATTATTCTCAATTGGGACAATATGAACAAGCTTTAGAATATCAAAAAAAGTGCTATGATCTAAAGAAAAAATTAATTGGAGAAAATCATCCAGAAACATTAAGAACTCTTTCAGCTATTGCTGGAAGTTATTATGATCTTGATGATTATGACAAATCTATTCAGTATTATCAGGTATGTTATAATGCGCATCTAGAAGTTTTAGGTTCTAATCATCCAGATACCATAGATGACCTCTATAATATTGCAATAATCTATAATATGAAAGAAGATTATTTTCATTTTATACAATATATTTGTAAGTATTATGAGCTGATGAAGCAGGAAATATTCTCTTTTATTAATAATGACTATAAGTTTGATTATGTTTTATTTAATTTGACAGATTCACTTATGCTAAGTGCTGATACTTTTTTTGAAGAGGAAGGAAGCAACCAGCTTTATCAATATCTTTTGATGTATAAAAATATTATTCAAGATATAGATATGGTTAAATACTCGATAAAAAGAATACCTGAATATCGCGTAAAAACTCAGGCAATAAAAGACATAGATAAAGCAATCAATATTACTGTAGATATGGAAACAATACTTAAACTCCAAAAAGATAGAGAACAGATCAACCAAGAATTTTATACAATAACTAATGAGTATAAGGATTTATTATATCTTGATATAACATTAGAAATGATAATAGATCAATTAAGTGAAGATGATCTACTTGTTGATATTTATCAGTTAGAAAATGGTTTATATGGTATTGTTTTGTTAGGTGAAGATATATTAATAAAAAGAGTCATAGCTCTTGATAAACACTATATTTCTTTGATTAATATGCTTGATAGTTATAAAGATAAAAATCATCTATATATTTGTCCAGATGGAGCATTATATAA
>NZ_CALUXO010000094.1 GCF_944324745.1 uncultured Thomasclavelia sp.
TCGGTGGTAGTGCGATAAAATATGCACTAATGAATGATGAGTTAGATATGTTAGAAAAAGGAAAAGTACCAACCCCTAAAGATAGTCTTGACAATTTTAAAGCTGCAGTAAAAAAATTATATGACCAATATCAAGATCGGGTTGATGGAATTGCCATGTCTTTGCCAGGATTAATTAATAAACAAACTCGAAAAATGCAAGTTCCGGGAGCTTTACTTTACAATCAAGATGCCTATATCTTAGAAGAATTACAATCAGTTACTACTGATAGAT
The DNA here is from genome assembly GCF_944324745.1 of uncultured Thomasclavelia sp. GTDB lineage: Bacteria > Bacillota_I > Bacilli_A > Erysipelotrichales > Coprobacillaceae > Thomasclavelia. The sequence continues at coordinate 274 of NZ_CALUXO010000094.1, forward strand.
TCACAATTGAAAATGATGCCAAATGTGCCGCATTATGTGAAGTTACTTATGGTAGTTTAAAAGGTTGTGATGTTGGAGCTGTTTGTATCATTGGAACTGGAATAGGTGGCGGTATCACAATTGGTGATCGAGTGTTCACTGGAACTCATGGATTTGCCGGTGAATTTAGCTATCTATCAGATAATTGGAATAAAAAAGATGGTTTTGATGGTAAATGGGGCAGCGATTCAAGCGCAATGAAACTAGTTAAGATGATTGGTGATGCAGTTGGAAAAGAAAATATTGAAGGGCCTGAAGCCTTTGAATATTGTAATCAGGGTAATGAAAAAGCGTTAGCAGCATTAAAAGAATTTTGTGATGTCTTGGCAATGGGATTATTTAACATTCAAGCTACAATCGATCCGGAAAAGATTGCTATCGGTGGCGGTATCAGTCAACAACCAATTTTACATCAATATATTCAAAAATCATTAGATGAACTTTACCAAAAAATGCCAATTCCAATCCCACAAGTTCAAATTGTTCCTTGTGCTTATTTTAATGATTCCAATTTAATTGGTGCTTTAGCAAATTATAAAAAAATATTTAATTTATAAGCTGTGATAATCACAGCTTATTATTTTTGATTTTTGAAAATTTTATTTCATTTTACACTTAATGAAAACTTAACTTTCATTTTACTTGATTTTGATTTTACTAAAACTAAGATATGCTAACATGATGGTGTCATTGAAAGGGAGGAAATTAAATCATGAAAAAATCTATGACACAATCACAAAAATTAATGACTTTTGTGCTCAGTATGTCTTTGTATGGATTAGCAACTTTGATCACCGAACTAATCCCTAGTTTTCAAGTAGGTATTGTGGAATTTTCAGTTGAGTATTTTATCTTCATTCCATTAATTTTAGCGATGCTGTTTGATCCATTATCAGCCGCACTAGGGGCTGCTACTGGTGAACTGGTCTTTAGCGAAATTATGTTAGGTCAATTTGGCGGTTTAGGGGAACTAGAAAAATTTATCACCTTAACAATTGGAATATATTTAGCTGGAAGAATCGTCAAGAATCCTAAAAACATTAAAACTGTCGCTTTTGCCGCAATTCTAGCCGTAGTTGTTCAACAATTTTTAGGATGTATTGTTGATATTTTAAAAGTTCAATTCGCCGTTACTGATTTTGAAGCTGTAGCCGGATTACCGGAATCAGTATTCTTCACTGAAGGATTTGCTTGTTTAAACGATATCTTATTTTCAGGAATTCTCTTTTCATTATTACCATGCATCTATTTAGTTCCTAGATTGTATGGTAAGATTGAACCACTATTAGGAGTAGCGCCAAGAGATAAAAACACTGTTATTGGTGATGGTGACAAAATCAATCTTAAAACTATCTTGATCTGTATCGTAGCCTTTATTGTCGCTATTGCTGGTGAATTTATGGCGGAAACCGGAATGGGAATCATTGATTGGGAAGCAGCATGGGCTGAAAGTCAAAGTGCCATGATCGTCAGTGGTTTAGTTGCTTTAGTAGTTATTGCTCTAGCAATCATGAAAATCAAAAAAAGAAATGAGGCATAATCATGATCGAGATTAAAAACTTATCTTTTACATATCCCGGTGTTAATGAACCAGTTTTAAAAAATATCAATTTAAAAGTTGCAAAAGGTGAATTTGTCGCAATCATTGGAAACAATGGTTGTGGCAAATCCACCTTATGTAAAACTTTAAATGGTTTGATTCCCCGGTTTATCACCGGTGAGATTTCTGGAGAAATTTTACTGGACAACCAAGATGCACTTAAAATGGATATCAATGAAATTGCTCAAAAAGTTGGATATGTATATCAGGATTTTGAAAATCAAATTGTCTGTCCTACTGTTTATGAAGACGCTTCATTTGCCTGTATGAATTATGGTAAAGAAAACTATGAACAAAGCGTTCTGGATATTTTAGATATTTGTGATCTAACATCAAAAAAAGATGACTATATCTGGCAGTTATCAGGCGGACAGCTGCATTTATTAGCTTTAGCAGGAGCAACGGCTTTATACCCTGATATTTTAATATTAGATGAACCGATTGCGCAATTAGATCCTAAACATGCTAATAAAATCTATCACATCTTAAAAGATCTAAATGAAAATCATGGTAAGACCATTATTGTAATTGAACATCATAGTGAATATATTGCCAGATTTTGTAAGCAGGTCGTATTAATGAAAGATGGCACGATCAAATGGAAAAAGCCCGTTAAACAGGCACTTGTTCGTGTAGATGAATTACAGGAAAGTAATATTTTTCCACCTCAAATAACTATAGCCGCTAAAATGCTGCAAAATCAAAAAATAGTATCTGATCAAGTTGAATTGCCCATCACTAAAGAAGATGGCTTAAAATTTTTTACCAAAAAATCCGTTTTGATCAATAAAGCAACCAATTATCCAGCTAATCCATCTAAAGAAGCTGTAGTTGAATTTGTCAATGTCGATCTCCAATATCAAAGTGTTAAAGGAAAACCTGTTCAAATTCTCAAGGATTTTTATTTAGATATTTATAAAGGAGATAAGATTGCTTTAATTGGTTCTAATGGAGCTGGAAAGTCAACGTTGATGAAACTGATGGTTGGTCTGTTAAAGCCTAAAGATGGTAAAGTTCGTATTTGTGGTAATAGTACCAACAAATTTTCAGCTGAACAGCTATCAGAATACATATCATTAGTTTATCAAAATCCTGAAGATATGTTTATTAAAGATAGTATCAAATCAGATATTGAATTTGCGATGAAGGAAAGAAAAATCCAAAACTATCATGAAAAAGCTCAAGCACTAATTAAATTATTCAACCTGGAAGACATCCAAGATCGTGATGGACGCTTGATGTCAGGCGGTCAAATGCGTCGAGCTTCTTTAGCAATTGGAATTGCTTTAAATCCAGCTATTTTACTATTAGACGAACCAACAGCTAACTTAGATATAGCCACCAGAAAAGAAATTATTAAAACTTTAGATATTTTAAAAGATATTGTTGAAACCGTAATTATCGCAACCCATGATATGCAGCTTGTTTGTGACTGGGCTAAAAGAATTATCGTACTGTCAGCTGGAAAGATTATTAAAGATGGTAGTCGTGATGTTGTTTTTAGCGATCAAAATGTAAGAGAAACTGTAGGAATTGAACCACCAGAAATATATAAAATGGGCGAAGCATTAAATATTCATTGTTATGAAATTGATGAATTTGTTTCTGCTTATCGTTAGGAGGTAACGACAATGGAAAAACTGTCACAAAATATACTAGATAAATTTTCAATCAACTTTCTAAGAAATCAAGTATTAAAAAATGCTTATGGTAATGATGATACCATCATTGCGGGTCTTGATCCTCGAACATTACTTTGCTGGTACTTGTTTTTTGGTTTAGTTCCCTGGTTTTTAAATGACCTTATTTTGCTTTTAGGTTTATTTATCTTTGTGGTTATTACAACCAAACTAGCAAAAATAGCCCCTTTAGTTTTATTTCTCTTTTGTCTTGGGGTCTTTAGTCAAACTGGTTATTTATTCATTACTGCACTATTTTTCGGTGGTAATTCTACGACGATCTATCCATTATTGATGATGACTTTAAAAGTTGCGGTATCATCACTGGCCTCAATTACCGTTTTTTCTGGTTTGAATCCCGATCGTCTGGCAACTGGTTTACTGTATTTTGGGTTTCCTGATCAGTTATCTTTTAGCATTTCCTATGCTTTTAGAATCTTACCGATTCTTATGGAAGAATTTCAAAATATTCTTTTATCTTACCGGTTAAGAGGTCATTCACCCAATAAAGATACATTTATCGGTAAGATTAAATACTTGATCTATCAAATCAAAATTATCATCATGTCCTTTTATCCACTGATGTTAAATACTGCTAAACGTTCTAGAACCACAGTTGAAGCTTTAGAATTAAAAGGCTATCGTTATGCTAACGAAAATAAAATTGTTCGCAAAAGAAAAATAAAAAGTTTGAAATTACATAAAAACGATTATATTTACATTATTGTGTCAATCACTTGGGTAATTATATCGATCATATTATCAAATATTATTGTTTTATAGGAGGAGTTATGTACATTGATTTTCACACTCATGGCAAACTAGCAAAAAAATTGCCATTTTCAAAAACATATACAGATTTAATGTTCGAAAAAGCTCATCAAAGAGGACTAGATGCTATTTGTCTTACAGAACATTTTAATACCCTATCTTTTGATGTAATGTATGATTACATCTATAATAAGTACCAGCATAGTGGTGATTGTATCATCACTGATCATGGGTTATTAGTCTTTTTTGGCATGGAAGTTGATATTTACGAAGGTGGCCATACTTTAGTAATTGGCCGTTATGATGATATTGTTGAACTCAATCAAAAACTTGATAATCATAAAACAAAAGAAACCTTTCTACCATTTGATAAACTGGTTTTATTACTAGAAAACTATGATATTTTATTTGGCGCTGGTCATCCTTTTCGTCAAGGTGGTAATATTCCTAAGCTTACTTCAGAGCAATTACAGCACTTTGATTTCTTTGATTTAAACGGAAAAGATCTGGCTAATGACAGCAAACAAACCAAGCGGTTAGTTTACAACTTAGCAAAACAATATCATAAACCAGTATTATCGGGCAGTGATACCCATCAAGGTACTCAATATGGTTGTGTCAAAACAAATTTCAAAAATAGCTTTAATACATTAAGTGAATTACGTAATGAAATAAAAAAAGGTAATTATCAAATCGAAATTGCTGATAGTATCAAGATTCAAGTTGAAGATGCCACAATACAAAAAAGACTTCTTAAAGAAGTCCATCGTCTTGGCGGTGATTATGTTTCATTATTATAATACAAAGATATCGTTTATCTTTGTATTTTTATTTTATATTTTTCTTTTAACTGATAAATATCATCAACCGATTTCATATATTCATTGCCACCAACTTTAGCAACTTCAATAATTAAAGCATCAATAACGGCAACGGGAACAGTCATTGAATGATAAACAGTTTCTTCTCCCCGATAAACATAAATATTATAATCAGCTAATTTTTTTTCATCTTCTATTAGTCTACTAGTCATCAACATTGTTTTGATTCCTTTTTGTTTACAAAACTCTAAAACAACCTGACCTTCAATTGGTGTTTTCATAAAACCAAATAATATAACAAAATCATCTGGTTTGATCATTGGTAATATTTCAAATAATTCCGAACCACTAGAGGGCATAATAATAACCTGCTTTTTAAATCTTCGTAATCTAAAAGCCAATAATTCACCCAAACAAATACTAGCTCCCTTTGCGAAAACATAAATTGTTTTTCCAGTAATTATCTTATCAACAATCTCATTTAACTCATCCAAATTCAAATATTCAATTGTTCTATCAAGATGCTCTTTTTGTAACATCAAATATTTAGAAAACGAATGCTCCTGTGCCATTGCTGAGGTCATTTTATTAGCCGGAGAAATATCAAAAGCCAATTTTTGTTTCATTTCTTTAAAATTTTTATAACCTAGATGTTTAGGCAAACGAGAAATGGTAGCTTCAGATATATTAGTATTTTTGGAAATGTCTTGAATTGACATCAAAGGAAATTGCTGTAAGTTTTGATAAATATAATCAACTAGCTTTTTTTCATTTTTAGTTAAGCTATCAGTTATCTCTTTAGAAAAATTCAATGTCGTGCCTCCTGTATAATTACATCAAGATATAAATATTATATTGGTTTTTAAATGATTCTAAAAGCCTATTTATGTTAAGATTTATCTTAAATATTATTTATCGTGATTACGATAAATCGAAATGGTATTGACAACCAATTTTACAGGTGCTCTAACAAATCATTAAAAACATTTAAATTATAAACTTAGTATGTAATTCGTCTTTATAATCAAAAAGCAGTTGGAAAATTCTATTTATCCCAACTGATTTAGCGTTTTTTATAAAACCAATTAAACAGATATTACCAATTAATCAGTAACATAATCATTATTATCTCGGTATACTGTTATATTATAATTGCTTTCAAGTTCTTTAGCATGATGGATAAAATATTTTTCAACCTGCAAGCGATCCATCGTCGTAATAATTGAGTAGATACCAATCGGATCAGCAAATTCAATCTTTAATTCCTTTAGACGATTAAGACAATCGATAAAATCACTTGGATATCTAAATTCTAAGACCCATTCATTATAACCATCCTGGAATTTTAGATCATAAAAATATCTGATTACTTTATTTACCGTTACTGCCGGAGAATAATTACCAATCGCTAATGATAACTCTAAATCTGATATTTGAGAATACCAAAATTCTCGCTGTTTTAATGCTTGTTTATTATTGCTTTTTAAAATCATCCGATCATCTAATAACTCTAATTTAAAAATAAATAACTTATTTAAATCAAAAGCATTTTTTGATTTCGTGTCATCACCATAAACGCATCTAAACACATTTTTCATCTTCTTCGCCTCCCAATAATTCTATTTTCACTTACATTATTTTATCTAAGCAGCTAATAAAAAATAACTAAATCCTCTACTTATATGATATCATTATCCAAACAAAAAAGCCATCTATAATGGCTTTAATCTATTTAATCGAGAAGAAAAAATTGAATTTTAAAAAATATTAATTATGGGTCATACCTTGATAATTTAAATGATACAACGTACAAAAAACGACTCATTATATAATCACATAATGATAATATTTCTTGCATAAAAGCAGCACCTTGGATAATAAAATATAAATCTTTACCACTTAATTCATTTCCATGAACTACTTCATACAAACGATCAAGTAAAGCTCGAAGTGAAGCTGACATTGAATACCAATAAACTGGTGTTCCAATAACTAGTACATCAGCATCAAGCATTTTTTCATATACTTTATTAAATTCATCATCTGGAAAGTTTTGTCCTAAAGTGTATAATTTATAATCAACTAAATCCAGCTGTTGATATTCTTGGTCTTTTAATAGCTTTTTAGCCATTTTTGCGGTATTACCATTTTTATTAGGACTAGAATTAATAAATAGTATTTTCTTACTCATAAATCTTACCTTCTTTCTTATATCCCTTGACAAGTATGATTATAGTTAATCGCTGGTACAAAGTACAATACCAATATTACATTACACTATGCTTTAAAAACATACTAAAAAGAAGCTTGCGCTTCTTTAAGTCAAATAATCAATTAATGGCTGTAAGTAATGTTCATCAAAACCATCAAAATACCCATTTTTAATCACTCCAATTGTCTGTTTATCCATATCCAAACTGACATCATCTTTTTTAGTTGCCATTTTAGAAATAGCTTTACACAAGATCTTATCTACTAACTTTAATTTATTTTCATCATACCTTCCCCGACTATAAAAAATGATTATTTCTTTGGAAAAATCTGTTAAATTTTGTTTTTTAATCTGTTCTATCAATTCATCACTACTAGGACTAACTCCAGTAATAAATAGAATAATTTTCTTATCAACAAATAACTGATAATATTTTTTTAATTCTTTAATAATGGCAATATTTCCGGCATAAATACCGCTTGAAAAAACAATCGTTTGATAATTATCCTGTTCACCTGGTTTAAATTGACTAATATCTTTTAATTGACAGGAAATTTTTTTACTCAATAGTTCCATATATTCTTTGGTCGTGCCGTATTTTGATTTATAAAGGACTAATATTTTTTCCATATTCTTTTCCTCTTATTTATTAGTTTTTTGATTTAAATAATCTACTCCTTGATATAAACGCATCAATAATTTAAATAATTGTTCAATTTCTTCTTTAGTATAAACTGCAAATAAATAGTGAAGATCTTGAAGATAACAAGCAAAATCATGATCAAAAAAATCAGTAACTTTATCAGTTGGTACGATCATAGTTGCCCTTGAATCAGCAGTATTTGTTTTGAAAGCAATAAACCCTTTTTGTTCTAAACTTAAGGCTAGTTTTTTTACATTTTGTCTAGAGCATCCTAACAATTCTCCAAGTTGGGTCAGTGATTGCGGTTCATTGGCTTGATGAACCATACTTAAAAGCATAAATTGTTTTAATGTAATTTCAGGGATTTGTTGATCAAAAATTGTTTGCAGTTTATTAGCGATAATAAAAAGAGTATTAAAGATGGCTTTGCTCTGGTTTTCAGAAGTATCAGAAAACTTTTCAATTAATTCTTCTAATTTCATGATCCCCTCCTTAACAGTAACTAGTTACTTATATTATAGTGACTAGTTACTGTTGGGTCAACTACTCTAACGATGATCTTTTTAATAAGATTAAAGAGATCACTAATCCTATAATAAAAATTGCTGCCAGGGGTAACAATTTCCATAAATCAAAATGATTAAATAATTCAAAGCTCCAGGTTGCAGGAAATAAATTGCCCACATATCTTAAAAATGCTGGTAATAGTTCTTTATCAAACATAATTCCCGATAATAAGATTGATGGCAAAAATACCAATTGAGCATACATCGATAATTTCGTTTGACTCTTTACTAACAGTCCTAAAACGCTTCCCACTATTAAAGAAACTGCAATAAAAATAATTAAGGTAATTAAATAAACTAATAGATTATTTGGTAATGAAGCTTGATAAATTAGTGGTGCCAATCCTAGAATAATTAAACTCATAATTAATAGATGTAAAAACGATGAAATTAATAAAGTTACGATTCCAAAATAAAGCGGTACACCATTAATTTGATACATTTTCTTAACATCTGTTCCATATACTTCAATAATATTCGCAGGAACTCCAATTAAGGCTCCCATCGAAACTTGCATAATTGTCATTGAAGCAATCAAAGTAGCTTTAGTTTCTGGCATGATTGAAGTAAAAATTTCTGACACTACTAAAAAGAACAGTAAGGGAACCAGATAACAAGTTACCAGTAATGACTTATTACGAATATCTAGTTTAAATTGTAATAAAACACTATAAATAAAACCTCTCATTATTTTTCACCTCGAACTAAATCTAAAAAATAATCCTGTAAAGTATCTCGATTAATGCTTAGATCATCAATATCAGCTTGATATTTTGATAAAATGGTAATTAATTCGGTAATATTCTGCGCTTTTTTTATTATTTTTTGATTTTTAGTAACTAGATTAATTCGATAATTACAATCAGCTTGATGACGCAATTCATTTAACGAACCAATAAAAGCAATCTGACCGTGATTTAATATGATGACCCGATGACATAATTTTTCAATTTCATTCATATCATGACTTGATAGAATGATCGTTTTACCTTGGGCATATAAATCCAAGATCAGCTGATGTAAAGATAACTTTCCTTCAACATCCACTCCTGCTGTCGGTTCATCTAAAAATAGTATATCCGGATCATTGATCAATGATAATAATAAATGCAATCGCATCTTTTGACCGGTTGAAAGCTGCTGATATTGTTTTTTTGCCAGCTGATCAACTTTTAATTTTTTTATCAATTCATTAGAAACTTGACAATTATTCCAGCTGGCATATAAATTAATCGCTTCGATTACTTTGATATAAGCAGGTAACATCGCATTTTGTAACTGAATTCCAATCTTTCCGGTAATGGTTATTTCACCACTATCATATTTTCTTAGTCCTTCCAGACATTCTAATAGGGTTGTTTTTCCAGCCCCATTAGTACCTAGAATTCCTAAGATTTCACCTTTATAAACCTCAAAACTTAGTTGTTTTAAAATCTGATTATCCCCATAACTTTTTGATAAATTATTCACTGTCATTATTGTTTTCATTGATATTTTCAAATGGATCAATCTTTATTTGAGCAAAATAGGTTTCTAAAGCCGGCACTAAATATTCACTAACTTGATTAATTTTCTGTAGATGTTCATTATCATCACTTGCACTTGCCAGTTTCATCAATTGTGGCAATAAACTCATATCACCGCTAGTAAATTCTATAATTAAACTCCAATAGTCTTTAGCCAAATTAATTACCTGCTGATCTAATGGTGAGATATTTGATTGATATAATTGATAAATCCGCTCATTTAATAGATTAAATCGCTTTAAAAAATCAATTCCACTCTTTTGATCAAACTTTTCTCTAATATAATCTAAAGTTTGTTCATCAAAATGTTTGATTAACCAATAATAGTCATTATCCATTTGGATATTGACAATAATATCGGCATACTTTTTAAAATCAACTGTGTCCATCTGTCCGACCTCAGCTTTTAAACGTTCAATCGTTTGCAAAGATTTTACTAGCTCATTTATTTTTTCGGTCATCAAATCAGATTGCTTTTGCAAGATATTAACCATATTTGATGGTGTCTCGATTTCAACCAACATTTCCTTGATCTGACTAAGAGAAAATCCCAAAGATTTTAACGACAAAATTTGATGAAGCTTGACCATATCTTTATAAGTATAATATCGTCGCTGTTTTTCATTTTTGTAGGATGGTGATAACAATTTTTCACGGTCATAATATTGTAATGTTCTAACTGAAACATTCATTTTTTTAGCCAACTCACCAACACTCATATATTGTTTATTATCCATTTTTAACCTCCTGATACTATTATAGCTAATGACGTTACGTCACAAACAAGTGTTTATTAAACAAAAGATGCAAAAAGGTTTTAATACCACGATTAAAACCTTTCTATCCCTTTTTAGCTAAAATATCAATCGCTTCACTAACTGAAGCAACTAGATAAGCAACAATCTTCTTTAATTCTATTGGAGCGTTATGAAAACTGAATGCCACATCAACACTCTCTAACATTGGTAAATCGTTATAGGAATCACCAATTCCTGCCATACTCGAAATTTGATAAATTTCTTTGATCTTTTTTAGGGCATTTCCTTTAGAACAGCCTTTAGTAACGATATCAATAGAATTTTCATTTTGATATCCCTGCAATGCCGGATATTTTTGATTAATTTTATTATTATGCTCTCTGGTAATTTCATTATTTTCAAAAACCAACGAAATCCCATAAATTTTATGATCCTTTAAATCATTAATATCTTCGATCATTAAATACTTATCTTCAAATCCTTCAGGTTTGTTTTTATAAACAAAATCATTATTATCACTCTGGATAATTACAATAGCCTCTTGATGATAGGTATTGTAAAGATCATAAATATAAGAAAAAGCGATTGGTTGTTCAAATAGTACTTCTTTATTCCGATCTAAAATCAAAGCACCACTAGAAATAACATAAAAATCAGGTTTGACTTGCTCATCAAATAAATTAATCACCCCACATTTAGGGCGCCCACTACAAAGGCCAAATAAATTACCAGCATTTTGGTACTTTTTAATGGCCTGAATATCACTAATCTTTATTGGTGGTTTCATTTTGGAAAAAAACAAAGTCCCATCAATATCACTTGCCAGTGCCTTTAACACATTTATCACCTCGATAAAATTATAAACTAATCACCAGATAAAAAAAGATTTTTGCATTTTTTGAAAAACTAATGCGCCATTGAGCAATAAAAAATGACTCTAAATCAAATAGAGCTATTTTTTCACCAGATTTTATAATGCTCCAACAATTGGATGGGGCTGATATAACTCTTCTAAAGACTGAATTTCTGAATTTTCTAATGTTATATCTAAAGCTTTAACTGCTTCGTCTAAATGTTTAATTTTGGTACCCCCAACGATAGGAACAACATTTTCTTTATTATAAAGCCAGTTCATCGCAATTTGCGCATTAGTAACATTTTTTTGTTTAGCCAATTTAGTCACTCGTTCAATAATTGGCTGATCAATTTCGATAGTGGCATCATATTTTTCATTAACCGTTTTATCAAATTGATTTCTAAGCGTATTAGTGTTTTCATTTCTAGTTAACCGACCACCTGCAAGTGGTGAATATGGAGTCAACGTTACTTGCATATCTTTGCAAAGTGGAATCATTTCTCGTTCATCTTCACGATACAACAGGTTATAATGGTTTTGCATCGAAACAAATTTAGTCCAGCCGTTAATACTAGCTATATGCTGCATCTTTTGAAACTGCCAGGCATACATGGCACTGGCACCAATATAACGAACTTTCCCCATTGCAACTAAATCATTTAAAGCTCGCATCGTTTCTTCAATTGGCGTATTATAATCAAAACGATGAATTATATATAAATCAATATAATCTAACTGCAGTCTTTTCAAAGAAGCAGCAACAGCTTCAAAAATATGTTTTCTTGAGAGTCCATGACCATTTCGACGATTGCTGGTTGGATAAAAAACTTTAGTTGCAATCACTAATTCATCACGATGTCCATATTGTTTGATCGCTTCACCAAGTATTTCTTCACTTTCACCATGACTATAAACATCAGCGGTATCAAAGAAATTAATTCCTAGATCCATCGCATGTTTTAAATAAGCAATTCCTTCTTGTTTATCTAAATGCCAGGGATATTCTTATTTTTGGCCTAAATTCATACAACCAACACATAATTTAGATATTTCTAGTCCGGTATTCAATAATTTAGTATATTGCATTTTCATTCTTCTTTCTACTTAGTTAAATTATAAATTTCTCCCGGTGCTAAAACCTTAATTCGTTCAGGATTGACAACTCTCGTTACTAAAACTTCAGGATTGCCATTAAAAGGAGTCATATCTGGAGCGTCAACGCTACCCCAATGAATACAAATTAAATCAGCATTAGGATATGTATTCGCTAATTTTACCGCCCCATCTAATGTAATATGCCATTCATTATCCGCAAAATCAAATAAGATTACATCAGGTTGCGGCATTTGTAATTGCGATTCTAACAACTGTGAATCACCTGGAAGCCAAATAGTTCCATCAGCTGTTTCTAAATAGAAGCCACAATAATCCTCTTCTTTCCAGACTCTAAAATTATATTTTGAAGAACCATTTTGCCAATTATGACGAGCTGGAGTTAATTTAACTTTAACGTCATTAACATTAAATGTTTCATTAATATCATGTCCAATTCCTGGAATATTATCTTTATTCATTTCTTGGGCTACATAATGAGGTGCATGATAAGATTTACAAACAGCCTGAACATCTTTACAAGTTGGTCGACTAAAATGATCGTTATCAATGTGAGTGACTAAATAAGCATCAAGACTGGCAACATCTTGGGGCTCAATAGGGTTTTTATATAATAGTGGCATATCAAACCCTTCTAAAACTGGATCGATCATAATATTAGTCCCACGACTATTGATCATAATTCCAGCACCACCAAGCCAGCGAATTTGAGTATTATCAATTTTTTCAAACGCTTCTTTACCAAATTTGATCGTTTCTGGTGCTACTGCTTGTCCTTTTTCGTTCTTATAAATTTTTCTCATTTTCTATTCCTGCCTTTCTTTCAATTATATTTTATCTTACTTATATTATATTACAATTTACTAAAAATAAAAAAAGTCAATTTGTTGACTTTTCTTTAAATTCGTCTATTATTGATAAGGATTTCCTGGTCCATTGCCATCAGCAAACAATTTATCCATTCCAATCCCCCGCATATCAGTTATTAAACGGGCCATCTCTTCACAGCTGGCTGGCATATCTGATAATATCCAGGAAATGGTCATCGAACTTGAAGCCGTAGCATGGTATTCCGTTGCAAAACGTAATGCATCGGGCATTGGTTTATCACCATACAATTTTTGGTGAAACTTTAGATCAAACTCTTTACAATGATTAAAAATATAATCTTTTAAACAGTTTTGCCCTTCCATTAATAGAGCTTCTTTCATAAAATGATGATATTTTTTCATTCTTTTAAAAACATCTACCATTGAATGATAGAAATCCAGCTCTTTACTAGGATCATCAAAACCCGGAATAATTCGATTTAAATAAATATAAACGATCAAATCATTTTTATCTAAAAAATGATTATAAAAAGATTGCTTTGAAATATGCGTAAAATCTAATAATTGTTTAATTCGAATCGATTCCAATTTCTGATTTTTATTTAATTCTAACAAACCATCAGCTAATATTTCCTTAACATTTATTGCCATTTTCATCACTCTTTCTAGCAATATTGTAATATATTTGCCACAATTTTTCTATTAATTAAATAAGTAAATTATAACCAGCAAGTTTTTATAACAGCATTACCAAAGTTCCAATTATCAAAACAATCAATCCCAGCAAAGATTTTTTCGATAATTTTTCTTTAAAAACAATAACAGAAAATAATACTGTTACCACAATACTTAAACGATCAATTGGAGCTACTAAACTAGCGGGACCCAGCTGTAACCCCCGGTAATAACAAAGCCAGGAACATCCTGTAGCTACACCAGACAAACAAATGAACAGCAATTCATTCCTTTTGATTTTTTTAATTTCATTATTTTTATGACTTACTAAAACTACCAGCCAGGCCATGACTAAAACGACACTAGTCCGAATCGCCGTACCAAGATTGCTTTCAATATCTTGAATTCCAATTTTCCCTAGGATTGTTGTTA
>NZ_CALUXO010000095.1 GCF_944324745.1 uncultured Thomasclavelia sp.
ATATATTCCTCCAATGGATCATCCTTGGAGAAATAGCAATTTTCTTGGTTTCTTATCAAAACAGAAGCATCGTTCTAACGGTGCTAATGTTTAACTTTTTTTAGGACATTTTCAATTTCGCTTGACATAATTAATTCAATTCAATTATTCAGACTTTTCATTTAGCGATTGAACACATAAAATCATATTACCTAATAACATATATTCTTTTAAATCATCAACTTTGACTATTTCAAGATCGGGAATATAACAAGCTGGAAAATATTTTTTTAGCTCATTAATAATTTCATTAGAATTTAATAATAGTGGACAAGTTAAAACAAAGGCTTCAGGACCATTAATACAATTTATCGCTACAATGGTCTTTGTGACTAATTCCAAGGCTCCCTCTGGGGTTTGGCTCAACAGCTACAGTTTATCACTTAAACTAAGTGGTAAGTATTTTACTTCACCAGCCAGATTTTTTCTTCCTTTCATTAATTGACCATTAAAAATAATCCCCACGCCACCAGCAAAACCTTGGGGCTGAAATAAATAAGTTAATGATTGGTATTTACCCTGAGAGGCATAATAGCCAACAGCAATACTATTAACATCATTATCTACAAAGATCTTTTGATGATAAGATTTTGGTAAATTTTTATACAAATCAAAATTTTCAAATCCCTCCTGTGGCAAAAATACATTGCCTTTATTGATTATTCCAGGCATAGAAATTCCAACCACCGATATATCTAAAAATTTAGTTGTTACCACATTTAAAATATCATAAATATCATCCACATAAATCACATTTTTAATAATTACATCATCCAAAACAATATTATTATTTTCATCATAAACTCGATAAGCTAATTCTACCCGATCACTCGTTCTAATTATGGCAATGCATAAAATCTTAGCATTTGGATGAATCGCCATTTTCAATGACAATGGCTTGGGGGATTTTACTTTTTTAGCTCGAGCTTTTTTCTTTTGATTATAAATAATATTATAAATCTTTCCAGCATCATATTTAGCAAATACTTGAGAAGGAATCGTCAAAACAATTTTATCATTCAATATTTCTTGTACTTTAGGCTGTAAAAAAGAGATTTGTGGTGCTAACATAATAATATCGTATTGTTTACCAACATTAAACAACTCGGTATACGATATAGCAGCAAATTCATAATCCATATATAATAACTTAGCTCCCATATTTAACTTTTCAGCAAAAAAACTTGTCGTTAACCCACCAGAACAACTAAGTAAAATTCTTGTTATTGGCTTTTTAACTAATTTTTTGATACTATCAAGCATTTCATAAAATAAATCAACCGCATGTTTCATGGTTTTCATTTGAAAATGTAAATAAAACTCTATTTCATTGTTAACAGTATTTGTCACTATGAATTCAATAATACTCAACGGATTAAAAGTAATTTCACTATGACAATAATTAGTTTCAATAATAATAACATTCTTATTATTTTGACTTAAATATAAATGATAATCTTCACTTGTTTGATTCAATATCCAACGTTTAAAAATCATCACATTTATTTCTCTTAAAAACTCATCCATCTTGACCCCACCATTTTAAAATAACTTAGTACTATTATTTTAACACAATTTACCATAAAATTATCTTAATTGTTGCAACTTCAATTTGTCTAATAAATCTAAAGTGGCTATAATATAATATATTAAAGGAGTTATAACGATGAAAAAAACTAACAAAATATTACTTTTTATTATTAGTCTTTTATTAACATTATCGATCAGTGGTTGTCAAAAGCAAACAACTGCCAATCCCGATATGCAAGCAAAATTCGATCAATTTATTGAACAAGAATTTATCGATACCATGGAAAGTGATTATACTACACTACATTGTTTTATTGAAAATCCTGAAGATTTCAATATCGATATGAACAATGTTGAAATCAGTTTTGGCAGTGGTTATGATCAAGAAGCTCTAGCTCAAGCTAAAGAGATTACTGAAAAAACAGCTGCTAAGTTCAATCAATTTGATCGCGATGCCTTAACAACTTCGCAACAAGAAACTTATGACATTTATCAATCTTCATTAAATTTAGCCTTAAAATTAAATGATGATAAATATGATTATCTAGCCCCAGTATTTGAAACAGCAACTGGTGACTATTGTCAAATTCCAACTTTATTAACTGATTGGACTTTAAGAAATGAACAAGATGTTCAAGATCTAATTACATTAGTAGATGATACTGACCGCTATTTTCAAAGTCAACTTGACTACGTAAATAAACAAGCTGAAAATCAGACTTTATCAATTAATGTTGATGAAGTAATCAACTATTGTAATAGTATTATTGATAATCACGACTCAAGTTCTATTTTAGAAAGCTTAAACAATAAAATTGATGCTTTAGATATTGATTCTGCAAGTAAGGATAGCTATAAACAACAATTAGAAACCGTTTATCAAGAATCTTTTATAACTGCCTATCAAAATATTATTGATACTTTAGAGCAACTTGATTCTAATCAAATCAATCAAGGTGGCTTAAGTAATTTAGAATATGGTAAAGAGTATTATCAGCTATTATTACAAAATGCTACTGGTAGTGATAAAACAGTGACTGAAATTCAAAGTAAAATTGAAGATGCCATGAATGATTGTTTAACTCAAATGCAAAAAATATTAGTTTCTAATCCTAGTAGTCAAATAGCTGCCCAAAATAATTTTAGTACCATTAAAACTAACTATACCAGCTACGAAGATATTATTGATGATCTAGCATCTGAAATTAAAAATGATTTTCCGGATATCGGAACTATTAACTATCAGGTAGCCGCCATCGATCCAGCTCTAGCTAACGATAGTATTGCTGCTTATTATAATTTGCCAGCTTTAGACAGTACTATACCAAACCAGATTCGCGTTAATACCAATAATAACGAAATTGATATCCAGGATGTTAATACTTTTCAAACAATTGCCCATGAAGGAATTCCCGGACATATGTACCAGACAAATTACAGTTATCAAAATCTCGATAACAATTATCGTAAAATTTTAGCTTCTAATTCTGCTTTTCAAGAAGGTTGGGCTGTTTATGTTCAATATTATTGTAATAAATACTTGAGTCAGCAAATAAATTCAGATATTTTAGAATTGATGAAATATAATAATATCTACTCTTATTATGCTATGATCTTAGCAGATATTGGGATTCATTATGAAGGCTGGGATCTTGATGAGTTTAATGATAATTTAACTGAGCTGGGCTTTGCCCTCAGTGACCAAGATGGTTTAAAGCAGCAATATAACCAGCTTCGGGATAATCCAACTATTTTTGTTCCTTACTATTATGGTTATTTAGAATTTTCGAATTTAAAAGAAAAAGCTCAAGCAGCTCTCAAAGATAATTTTAATGATCAAGAATTCCATCAAGCCTTACTTGAAAGCGGCAGTGTTCCTTTCAGCATTGTGGAACAACATGTTGATCAATATATTGAAGCTAATCAATAAACAAAAAGATTCGTTTAAACGCGAATCTTTTATTCTTTCTCTAAACATTTTTTTATAAACGAATCATATAAATCAATTGCTTCAACGCTCCAAAAAGCCGCACCACCATGATCACTACCACGAACCAAATATAAATAAGCTTCTTTTTGAGCAGCGATTAAAGCCTGGTACAAATCAACACTCTGTTGACAAAAAACCGTTTTATCTTTAGTCCCATGTAAAATCAGCATTGGTGGAAAATCTAGATTAACATAATTTTTCACTACCGCTTCTTGGGCGGTCTCCATATTTTCACGAATATTATAACCCATCAACATCCCTTCAGGACTATCAGGTAATTGATGATTGATAGTAGTTGGATAACCATCTTCTAAAGTAACATCAACAGCACCATATAAATCAATAATTCCGGATACATGACAATTTTGATTATTAATTGGCTGATCAAATTTATCAGTTTTAGCTGTCATTCCAATCATAGCACTAGTATGACCACCTGAAGAATCCCCCATGATGATTACTTTTTTACTATCGATATGATATTCTTGGCAATGACATTTTAAGTAACGAATAGCATTTTTACCATCGATAATTTGTGCGGGGAAATGAGCAATTTCACTATGTCGATATTCTACAATGGCACAAAGATAGCCTTTTTTAGCCAAAGCCCCTAAATTAGCAACATTTCGATAAACGTTTTGCTTCTTCCAGGCCGAACCTTGAATAAATACAATCGCCGGAAACTTTTTATCAGGCTGATTAAATACACTAGGCTTTAAAATCTGCAGATGTAAATCAAATCCATCTTTATGGTCATAAACGACATCAGGCAGATACTCAACTCCAATTTCTTCACCAGTCATAATTAATTCTTTAGCACCAGCTACTTCCTCATTATATTCTGGCATTGTCTCATAAGTATAATCTTTAACTTCTATTTTCATACAACCAACTCCTTTTATTCATTATTTAATAAATGTTCAATACACTCATCCAAATGACTAACTATATGTTTGGCAATTTCCTGAACTTCGATAGGACTATAATCAAAAGTATAACTATTATCTAAATACTCTAACATTGAAACGTCATTGTATGAATCACCAATACAAGCTAAATCTTTCTTTTCTAATTGATAATAATTAGCAATTGCTTCAATGCCATTTTTTTTAGAACAGTTTTTGGCAGCCACATCGATTGCCGTAATATTTTGATAGACTTCAATATCGTCAAATTGATTAAGAAATTCTTTTACTTGTAATACTTCTTGATCGTTATGTAATAAAAGCGAAAAACTTAAGATTGTCTGTTCCTGTAATTGTTCCACAGTCTGTAAATTTTTGATTAAATCATTATCAAATTGTTTTTTACTGTTAACCATATATAACTGATCAACAGTGGCAATTAACATCATCAAATCTGGATAATGCTCAATCACCTGTTTTACTGTCTGAAATTCAATCCTATGTTTACAAATGACCTTGAAATCATGATTCAAAACAATAGCTCCGCTATTAACAATATAAAAGTCAAATGAAAAAGAATCCAAAGCAAAATCAGTAACTCCAATTAATGGTCTACCAGTACAAACCCCAAATTTGTTCCCTAATGCCTGAAACTTTTGGATCGCTTTTATATCATCTTGTCGATATTTTTCTGGAGTATTTTCAAAAAACAACGTTCCATCAAAATCACTCGCTAATAACTTCACAATTCTGTTCCTTTCATTATCCTTTTAATCCTCGAGATTGGCGCTCCATATCTTCGATAACAATATCATAGATTTCTCCTAAAGAAGCACAATATTCCAAGACTTTCCATGGTTCATTAGTGTGAAAATGAATTTTGATCAACTCATCATCGCCAACTGCCAATAAGCAATCACCCTTAAAATTATTAGTAAAATAGTCAGTAACTGCATCTTCATCTAAATTTGTTCCCTCAATCAACAATTGAGTATCATAACGAAATTCCAGCATAACATACCTCCTTTAGCACCAATTATATCACATTTCTAACAGCCTGATAATTTCGTCTTGATTTAAATATCGATATTGTCCTTCTTTTAAATCACTATCCAATTGAAGATTAGCAAAAGCAACCCGTTTTAAGCCAATAACAAGATTATCAACACTATGAAACATTTTTTTAATTTGATGATATTTCCCCTCACTAATCGTCAAATAACAGTGATGAGGATCGATTATTTCTAATTTGGCACTTTGACATTTAATTCTTTGATCAATAATAATTCCCGCTTTAAACTCAGCAACTAGACTATCTTGCATTGGCTCTTTAGTAGTAACAAAGTACTTTTTAGTTACATGATTTTGTGGTAATAATAATCTTTTAGATAAATTGCGATCATCAGTCATCAACAATAAACCGGTCGTATCAAGATCTAACCGTCCCAAACAATAACAATCTCTTTGTTCAATCAAATCCATCACACAAGGATATGTAGAATCTCTATTAGCACACACATATCCTGCCGGCTTATTAAGCATAATATAAGTAAAAGGCTGAGAACTAAGACTTTGATTATCATAACTAATTTGATCACTTAATTTTACTTGATATTTATCATCAGTAATTATTTGACCATTTACTTTGATACTACCTTTTTTGATCAATTTTTTACAATATGTTGCTTTACCTAAATCGTTTTTCATTAAAACATAATATAAATCTTTCATTATTACACCTGCTTTATTCACATTATAAACCATCAGGCAACATGATTAAATAAAAAACTGGGATCATCAAATCCCTGTCGACGATCTATTTAATGTTTTTTCCACCGGATCAATAACACTGAATTAATAATGACAAAAACAGATCCAGCATTATAAAGCTCCAACCATAGAAATTGTATAACCTGCCCATTCTTTATATTTCACCATTATTTACTAAATGAACCTTGATCTTCCACTTTTCTTTCATCACCGATTCTTCTAGAAATTCAAGGTGTTATAAAATCTTCACCAACAGCAATCGAAACAATTAAGACACCAAATCTAAAACATCAGTCTTAGTATCAAATCAATTACTAAGCTATTAATAGTTTTTAAAATATTAAACAGTCCTAAAATCAACCTAAATTAATCTTCTCTAAATTAATTTTAAACATACTTGTAACTAAAGCAAATACCGAAACAACTAAAAAATAATATCTCTTTTTGCCTCATTACATCCAAATAGCTCCTCTAATCTTTGCATCAAATCACCACCTTACCTATCCTCTTATATACATATATACTAAAATTATATCTATAAGAGGATCTCACTATTACGCAATTATTAATTTAAAACGTCAACTGGCTAAATTTTAAAATTTATTTACTCAAAAACATAAAAAAGACATTAAAATTTGCTATAATGATAAAAAATGGAGGTGAACCTATGGGAAGAAGTTCTGGTGGTGGCAGTCGCAGTAGTGGTGGTTTTGGCGGTGGCCGTTCTTCAGGGGGATTTTCTAACCATTCCCGAAGAACCAGTTCCTCACAATTCAATCATAATACGCATCATAGCTATCATCCTAATTATCACCGGCCTGTTAGACCAATTTTTGTCGGCCCAAGACAAGTTTATCATCCACCAGTTGGTGGTTCTAATAGAGGATACCGTTTTGCTTCTATCTTTGTTTTAATAGCCATTATCTTTTTAAGTATCTTTGCTGTTAGAATATATTATGGCAATAGTTTGCCGATATCATCATCAAATTCTGTTCCTGCCAATACAACTGAGCGTACTCCTTTACAAGGTGTTGTTAATAAAACTGATTGGTATGATGATGAATTAGGATGGATCCGCAGCAGCAATCAATTAATTGAAGGTTTAGAACATTTCTATGATAAAACTGGGGTTCAGCCATATGTAATGATGATTGCTTATAATGAGGATTATTGGAATGGCAGTACTTTTAATTCACAGGCAGCAATTAATTATTTAAATAGTGTTTATGACAACAAGTTTACTGATGAGGGCCATTTCATTTTTGCCTACTTTTCTTGCTTAAATGATAGTGAAAGTGAAATGGATGGTGAGTTTAGATCAATGTCATTAAGTTAAGATGATAAAATTTTAGCCAGGAATTATATGTAAATATATTTTTCCTGGTTTTTAATATTTATTCAAGCTAAAAAAGTGTAGTCTTGAAACTACATTTTTCAAGGTATAT
>NZ_CALUXO010000096.1 GCF_944324745.1 uncultured Thomasclavelia sp.
ATATATTCCTCCAATGGATCATCCTTGGAGAAATAGCAATTTTCTTGGTTTCTTATCAAAACAGAAGCATCGTTCTAACGGTGCTAATGTTTAACTTTTTTTAGGACATTTTCAATTTCGCTTGACACCCTTTATTTTAAAAAAACGACATTTTTTTATCGATTGCTTTTATAAATAAAAAAGCATATTATTTGTACTCATTTTTAAAACTTTGTATAATTACCAATATGTAATATAAAGTAGGAGATGCACTATGAATCTATATGATATAAATGTATTAGATAATAATAATCAGCTTGTTTCACTAAACGATTATAAAGATCAAGTCTTATTGATTGTCAATACGGCAACTGAATGTGAGTTTACCGAACAATATGATGAATTAGAAGACCTTTTTGAACAGTACCATGACCAAGGTTTCTGGGTCCTTGACTTTCCTTGCAATCAATTTGGTAAACAGGCACCAGGAACTATGGAAGAAATCATTTCTTTTTGTGCCGACACTTATGGCGTCAGCTTTCCACAGTTTGCCAAAATTGAAGTTAACGGTCCTGATGAATCATCACTGTATACTTATTTGAAACAACACCAAGATCAATCTTTATCAAATCGCATAGATTGGAACTTTACAAAATTTCTAGTTGATCGTCATGGAAATGTGGCTGCACGTTTTGAACCACTAGTTAAACCAAGTGAAATCGCAGCTGAAATTGAAAAAATACTTAAATAATGGAAAGTACGGAATCTTCCGTACTTTTTTATACGAAATATTCATTTTCTTTTCTTTGTGATAATTTTTTAGAAAATTCATCGGCAAATGCCTGATAATTAGGTTCATCCATATTTTTGGCCTGATTAGGACAAATCCGAATACAACGAAAACATGACAGACAATTATCGGCTATCGTACAACAATCATCTTTATCAATTGCTTGTACAGGACATTTTTTTACACATAAACCACAATGATTGCATTTATCATTAGTTAACGGTCTAAATTTACCTGCGTTACCACCAGGTCGATATGGATAGTGACCTGGAACTGAGACAAATGTTAAATCATCTTTATTCATTTTTAAACGAACTAAACTGCCAAATAGTCCATCTTGATATTCATCTTGATGATCAGGTCGTCCAACCTGAATCTCTCCATAAGTGTGCTGCCCCACTAATGCCGCAGCGGCAATAGGAATAAATCCTTGTTTGTTAACTAGATTAAACAATTCCAATAAAGAATCATCAAAATCACGATTACCATAAGTTACTGTGATAACACATGGAGTATGATCGCCAGCAAACTTTTTTAAACGCCAAATCGCTTCTTTAGGAATCCGACCACCATAAACCGGTACTCCAAATACAACAAGATCCTGACGACTAAAAGCTCGAGATTCAATTGGCAAATTAGTAATATCAATTTCCTCTAAAGTCCCCTCTATTCCTCGAGCGATACTAACAGCTGATTTTTGTGAAGTTCCCGTCGGTGAAAAATACACTGCATACGTCTTATCAATTTTCATTCTAATCGCCTCCAAGACTATATTATAAAGACAATAGATGAACTCATGATTAATTTTTAAAAAAACTAGTTGAAATTTCAACTAGTTTAAGCCATCATTGTTAATTCTTCTTTAATCACGTCGAATGCGGCAGCAATATTTAAGCCATGATCGCCGATTCGTTCAAAGTCTATTAAGGTTTCGGTAAACAATGCACTATTTTCAGGGGTACATTTTTTATCACGTAAACGTTTTAACTGTTTTAAAGAAAAATCTTTAGTAATTGCATCGATTTGATCTTCGATTACATCAACTTTACCGACGATATCATGAAGCTGTTGTCGCGTTAAAACACTTAATTCAGCTAAAATATGTCTAGTCATATCACTCATGATACTAATTTCTTCCATCGCTTCAGGTGAGAAATGTTCATTATTTTCATGTAATGATTTGGCTCTAGCAGCAATATTAATTGCATGATCACCAATCCGTTCTAGATCACCTGATGTTTTTAAGAACAATCCAATTGATTGCGATTCTTCTACTGGGAATTCCGAAGAAATCGCTGTGGTCGTATATTGAATAATTTCTTTATTTAAATAATCAATATATTCTTCATATTTTAATACTTTTTCATATTTTTCTTCATCATAATTGACCATCAGCTCAAACGAGCGTTGGACATTTTCTTGAACATTAGCCAACATATTTTGGGTTTCATTGAATAATTGTTGATTAACGATTGCACTACGACCAATGTTATAATCATTAGTAAAAACTGATGAATCTAAATATTTTACGGTCATCTTGTCTTCCATACCTTCTTTTTCAGGTAATACTAAATATGTAAGTTTTACTAATTGATTACCAAATGGCAATAAGATAATTGTTGTAACAACATTGAAGATTGTATGAACATTAGCAATCTGGGCTGGAATATTAGTAGGTGTAAGTGATTGCATGAAACTTGCAAATGGCGTTACCATACTAATAATAACAAAAATTATTGTTCCAATAATATTAAATGACAAGTGAATGATCGTGGTTCTTTTGGCATTTCTAGAAGTTCCGATACTTGCCAAAACCGCAGTAATACAAGTACCGATATTTTGACCAAATAAAACATAGATTCCGGTATCCAAAGTAACGACACCACTTTTTGCCAAAGCCTGTAAAATTCCAACTGAAGCTGAAGAACTTTGAATAATTGCCGTAAAACCAGCCCCAACTAGAATACCAACCAATGGATTTTTAAACGTGGAAACAATATTAATAAATGTTGGTGAATCACGTAATGGTTCCATTGCCGTAGACATCATTTCCATACCCATGAATAAAATACCTAGTCCCGCAATGATAGTTCCAATCGCATCTAATCTTTTACTTTTGAAAAAAGCGATGAATACAACTCCGACAAAAGCAATAATTGGCGCTAAAGCAGTGATATCGATTGCAATTAATTGACCAGTAATCGTCGTACCAATATTAGCTCCCATGATAATCCAAACTGCTCGTTCCAGTGACATCAATCCGGCATTTACAAACCCAACTACCATAACAGTGGTTGCAGATGAAGATTGAATGACAGCTGTAATTAAAGCACCAACGGCAACACCAATAAAACGGTTCGCTGTTAATCTTTCGAGGATAGATTTCATTTTATTGCCTGCTGCTAATTCTAGACCGTTAGACATCATTGTCATCCCATAAAGGAATAACGCTAATCCGCCTAACAAACTAAATATATCAGTAAGTTTCATCTTATTTTCCCCCTTTTTACCGTACAAAGTTACTTTAACATAAAATTAACGCAAACAAAACATTATCTTTACATTTATTGATAATTTTTTTGTTCACATACCTTTAAGAAAACTTGACATTTTATTTTTTTACTATAAGATTAACTTAGACAGTTCGTTTGTACCATCCTGTCTATAAATAAAACTAGGGCATACTTTTTATATTGTCGTAAAAGTAGGCTTGATCATGCCTACTTTTTTTTATTGATGGTATGGAAAGGAGAAATATGTATTATTTAAAAACCGAACAAAGTTTTGATAGTGCTCATTTTTTATCAGGCTACCAAGGAAAATGTGCCAACATTCATGGTCACCGCTGGAAAGTAGTAGTTTCTATTAAAAGTGAGCAATTATTAGATGATTGTCAAAATCGTGGGATGATCATCGATTTTAGTGATTTAAAACACGACTTAAAACAAATAACTGATAATCTCGATCATTCTTTAATTATTGAAACCAATAGTTTATCAGATAAGTTATTTGAGGCTTTAACAGAAGAAAATTTCCGGATTATCAGCTTACCATTTCGGCCGACTGCAGAAAATCTAGCTAAATACATTTATGATTTACTAAATGAAAAATATCAAGTGGCTCAAATTGATGTTTATGAAACTCCTAACAATTGTGCCAGCTATCGAGGTCAAGATGAATAAATATCCGATAGTTGAAAAATTTGTTAGTATTAATGGTGAAGGCAGCCGCGCTGGCCAGTTAGCTGTTTTCATTCGTTTTCATGGCTGTAATTTAAATTGCAGC
This sequence comes from uncultured Thomasclavelia sp., assembly GCF_944324745.1. GTDB lineage: Bacteria > Bacillota_I > Bacilli_A > Erysipelotrichales > Coprobacillaceae > Thomasclavelia. The sequence continues at coordinate 4,055 of NZ_CALUXO010000096.1, forward strand.
TATTGTGATACAAAGTATGCCAATAGTAATGATGCTAATTATCAATTAATTAGCGAAGAAGAATTAATTTCTTATCTAAATAACCAAGGGATCAAAAACATTACACTTACTGGTGGCGAACCACTGCTGCAAAAAAATATCGATACTTTAATTCAAAAATTACTTGCATTAGATTACAGCGTAGAAATTGAAACAAATGGCAGTGTTGCTATCAAACCATTTATTAGTCTCCATCGGCCTATTTTTACTTTAGACTATAAACTTCCAGCTAGTCAAATGGAAGCTTTTATGCTACTGGATAATTATCAATATCTAACATCAAATGATGTTGTTAAATTTGTCATTAGTGATGAATTTGATTTAGTTAAAGCTAAAGAAATTATTTTTAAACATCATTTATTAGACAAAGCCAAAATATATTTTAGTCCCGTCTTTAATCAAATTGACCCAAAAACAATTGTTGCTTTTATGATCGATCATCAATTAAATGGTATCAATTTACAGCTACAATTACATAAATATATTTGGGATGTCAATCAACGAGGTGTCTAAAATGATTGATACTAAAAAAGTCGAAGAATGCATTTATCAACTTTTATTAGCATTAGGAGAAAATCCAGAACGTGAAGGATTAAAAGAAACGCCTAAACGAGTTGCTAAAATGTATAATGAAGTTTTTGCCGGGATTAATTATACTAATCAAGAAATTGCCCAAATGTTTGATAAAACATTTACAGATGATCTAGACTTTAAAAACCAGGAAATTGTCGTGGTTAAAGATATTGATATTTTTAGTTATTGTGAACATCATTTAGCATTAATGTACGATATGACCGTTACCGTTGCTTACATTCCTAACGGTAAAGTAATTGGATTAAGTAAAATTGCCCGAATTGCCGATATGGCTGCCAGACGTTTGCAACTGCAAGAAAGAATCGGAACCGATATTGCTGAAATCATTCATTTGATAACTGATGCCAATGACATTGCCGTTATTATCAATGGAAAACATAGCTGTATGAGTGCCCGGGGTATCAAAAAAGTAAATACCGTTACAACTACCAGTACCCTTACCGGTCGTTTTAAAAGTGATCCCAGCTTACAATTATATTTAAAATAGGAGATAAATTTATGAAAACATTAGTCTTATTTAGCGGTGGTGTCGATTCTACAACTGCTTTAGCTTTGGCAATCGATCAATTCGGTCATGAAAATGTAATTGCCTTATCTATCAGTTATGGTCAAAAGCATGTTAAAGAAATCGAAGCTGCTAATAAAATTGCCGATTATTATCAAGTTGAACATCTATATTTAGATTTAGCTAAAATCTTTAGCTATAGTGATTGTTCGTTACTATCACATTCTAATCAGGAAATTATTCATGAATCATATGCCAAGCAATTAACAAAAACTGATGGAAAACCAGTAAGCACTTATGTTCCTTTTAGAAATGGTTTATTTTTAGCCAGTGCTGCCAGCATCGCATTATCTAAAGACTGTAATTTAATTTATTATGGTGCTCATAGTGATGATGCAGCTGGAAATGCTTATCCTGATTGCAGTGAAGCATTCAATAATGCAATGAATCAGGCTATTTATGAAGGCAGCGGCCATCAGCTTGAAATAAAAGCTCCATTTGTCAAGATGAGCAAAGCTGAAGTCGTTAAGATTGGATTAGACTTGAAAGTTCCCTATCAATTGACCTGGTCATGTTATGAAGGAAATGAAAAACCATGTGGTACTTGTGCTACCTGTATTGACCGCCAAAATGCTTTTTTAAAAAATGGAGTTATTGACCCATTATTACAAGGAGAAGACAATGAGTAAAGAATTAACTTTATTAGGAAATAAAAATACTAAATATGATTTTGATTATACCCCTGACATTTTGGAAACGTTTGACAACAAACATCCCGAAAATGATTATTTTGTCAAATTTAATTGTCCTGAATTTACTAGTCTTTGTCCCATTACTGGTCAGCCAGACTTTGCAACCATTTATATTAGCTATGTTCCTAATATAAAGATGGTCGAAAGTAAATCATTAAAATTATATTTATTTAGTTTTCGTAATCATGGAGATTTTCATGAAGACTGTATTAATATTATCATGAAAGACTTAATTGCTTTAATGGACCCTAAATATATTGAAGTCTGGGGCAAGTTTACCCCACGTGGTGGTATTTCCATCGATCCTTATTGCAACTATGGTAAAAAAGGAACCAAATGGCAGGAGATTGCTTTTAATCGTTTAGCAAACCATGATTTATATCCAGAGAAAATTGATAATCGTTAAAAAATTATTTTCACTGAGTTTATAACAAAAATATCAAGTCACTTAATTGTATTAGATTGAGCAACTTGATTTTATTATGATCAATAACTAAAAATCCCACTTATATAAAAACCTGGCTATTAATATGCCAAACATTTATTTTAGTGGGATAAAAATTATTTTTTCTAATTTTTAATTATTCTTCAATAACATTAGCTCCATCCATAATTAGATGACTAGCTTGAATTCTAGTTAAATCACGTTTTAAATCTTCTAATTTAACACGATTCATAACATCTTCAACTGAAGTGTTGTTAGCTTCAGCAATTTTAGCGATTTGTTCTTTAGCTTCTTCATCAGAAATAACTAAGTTTTCAACTTTAACAATTTCATCAATAATAGCTTCAAATGATGCTTGTTGTTTAGCACTTGGCAACATTTGTTCCTTTAAGGTATCCATTGTCATGTTCATCATTTGCAAATATTGTTCTAATTGCATTCCTTGTTGCATTAATTCCATCGAAATATGTTGTAATTGCTGTTGCATTGCTTTATCAATATCAGCTTGTTCCACTTCAACTTCACTTTCAGCCATCAATTTACCTAAAACAGCATTTTCTTTAGTGGCCATATATTGTTGTTCATATTGATTTTGAATTGAACTTTTAATTATATTTTTTAAATCTGCTACTGTTTTAATCGCTGGTGCATTTAATGAAGCAATAAACTCATCAGTTAATTCAGCTTGTTTTCTTTGTTCAATTTTATGAACCGTAACTTTAAATACCACATCAGCCCCGGCTAAATCAGCAACCCCATAATTTTCAGGGAATGTTAAGTTTAAATCACGGGTTTCTCCTTTAGTCATCCCGATCATTTGATCTTCAAAACCAGGAATAAATTGACCTGAACCAATAGTTAATTGATGATTATTAGCTTTTCCACCTTCAAAAGCTACCCCATCTTTAAACCCTTCAAAATCAATAGTTGTAATGTCACCATTAGCTACTTCGCCTTCTTTTTCTACTAGTGGACTATTTTGATTTAAAAAGTTTTGAACTTCACGTTCAATCTCAGCTTCTGTTACTACTAACATTTTAGGAACTTTAGCTTCAATTCCTTTATATGTTCCTAATTTTAGAACTTTACTCATTTTAACCCTCCTGTATAAATAACAGGGAAATTCTATCATAAAACCTCTAATAACTTAACTCTTTTTTACAAATATTTTACGATTAAATCCTTAAATTTAGGATTATTTACCAGAAAATCACCTTTAAGATCATTAATCAAAGAATTAATAAACATTTTTTTAGCTGTTTAATCTCATTTTCACTCATCTCTTTACTTTTGACCAATCGATATTATATCGACTGATTAACCAACCATGGATGATCCATCGCTTCTAACATCAAATCTAATAGCTTTAAACATTGCTTAAAATCTTGTTTAATATAATAATAATTAAAATCAGCTAAATAATAATCGAAATCTAATAAATCAAACAATTTACAAAATTCCCGATATTTATGACAATTTTTTTGCTTCTGTAAATTTCTTGCCTTTAACAGCAATTTCTATTAAAACGAATAATTCATTTTCGACTTTTTTTAACTAGTCCTAATAATTTTTCTTCACTGATCAATCTAGCTTCATGATAATTTTTTTGTTTGACTCCTAATTTTATTGTTAATCCTTTTTTTCAATATAATTTTTCCCAGGTAATTCCTCAATTAACTCATAAGCTTTAATAAACTGATTTTCATCCATGTATCGATTGTTCATGATGGAATTAACCTGATCACAATATTGCGGATCAGCTTTTGCCCGATAGTAAAATTTATTAATTTTATCTCGATATTTTCTTATCAACTCATTATCATTTTTAAACCATCAAGTAAAACAGCGACATTGTATATTAATGAATAACAAGTAGGATACTGCTTTTTCCCATCGATTTACCGCTGGAGCAGTGACATTTAAGGCTGATACTAATTGTTCCTGAGTCATCTTTTTTGTCAATCTTTTTTCTTTGATTACTTTATTTATTTCCATCATTTCCACCTCTAATCTAATTATAAAAAGGTTCCATGATTTAACAATTAATCATTATTTAAGTATTAACCATTTTTATTAAACAATGATTAAAAAAATTAATTAAACTGTACTATTCAAATATTATCTAAAGCCATTTAAAAACAAAATACTATTTATTAAAATAGTCAGAACAATCTAAAAAAGTCTAATTAAAAGAGCTTTCCTTTAATTAGACTTTCAACTTATTTTTTCAATTTACCATAGTATGAATGAGCCGTATACAACGCTGCCACTGGATTATGACCTAGTACTCGATCTTTAACGATAGCAGTGGTTACTGGAGCTGATGAATATTTATAAAATAAACTATCATGTCCAACACATAAACCAACAACAACATTTAAATCGGTTTTTTCTTTATTTAGTAATTTGGCCTGAAGAATTGGATTGCACATATTTTGACCAACGCCATTACATTTTTCTGGAATTCCAATCGATGTTTTCTTTTGGGTTCCCGTTTTACAAGCCACCCCATAAACTTCAAAACCATGACTTCTAAAAATAGAAGCTAATATACGACTTTCTTGTAATAAGCCAACACAGCTGGCAATTCCTAATTTTTTAGCCCCAATTTTATCAGCAAATGCCATGATTTCTTCAATTCTAGTATATTGACAATAATGCTCAAATTCCACTTCAGCACCAGCTACAGCTATTTTATGATTTTCTACCTCTTGATAACATTCCATTGCTTCTTGAAGAATCGCTTCATCCATATGTGTCGTTAAACAAAACTTGGGATAAGTTTTATCCATTTTATCACAGTTTTTTACCACACAATCAATACATGATAATTTATTTTGTTCCATAATATCCCCCTTAATTATTACCATCTTTGGAATTAAAATTATTAATATATAAACTATACCATAATTAATTGTTATAAACCATTTTTCCAAGTTCTATCTAAGTTATAAAATTAAATACTTGACATAATTTAAAAGTGCTATAATAAATAAAAATGGAGATGTCAAAATGAAAAATCCATGGGAAGAAATTGAACTTAGTGACTATGAAAATCATATGCAATTAGATTCAGTAATGCAGCTCCAGGCGCTTAATAAAATGATGCAATATCAACTAAATACTTACCCAGTTAAAACTATCATGATTTTAGGAATTGCTGGTGGTAATGGATTAGAATACGTTGATACTAAACTGATTAAAAAAGTTTACGGGGTCGATATCAATAAAGACTATTTAACTGCTGTTAAACAACGTTATGGGGATTTGGATGGTTGCCTGGAATGTTTGTGTTTAGACTTGCTGGAAGATTATCAACACTTACCATCAAGTGAATTATTAATTGCTGATTTATTGATTGAATATATTGGTTATCCATGTTTTAAACAAATAATAAAACAAGTTTCTCCTACATATGTTTCATGTATCATACAAATTAATATGGCGGAAAATTGGGTTTCAAATTCCCCATATTCATCTACTTTTGACCAGCTAGATTCAATTCATCATCAAATTGATGCTACTACATTAACTAAAATGATGCAAGAACTAAAATTTGCGGTAATTAAAACGCTAGAATATCCTCTACCTAATAAAAAGAAACTAGTTCAATTAGATTTTAAACGCATTTAAAAAGCAGCTATAATTTTAAAATAGCTGCTTTTAATAACTAATTTTTACTTTAATAAATCGGTCAATTCCTCTATTGAGGAAACCAGATAATCAGCCTGATACGTTTCTAATTCTTCTTTAGTGCCATAACCATATAAAACCCCAACACAAGGGATATCATTTTCATGACTGCCAATAATATCATGTTTACGATCACCAACCATAATTACATCTTTTTTATCAATTTGATTGGTCATTAAAACATATTCAATTACATCAGCTTTCTTTTCACGACTATTAAACTCACTGCCACCAACAAACTCAAAATATTTAGCTAATCCAAAGTGATTAATTATCTTTCTGGCAAACACTTCGGGTTTTGAAGTAGCCACATATAATTTTTTACCACTTTGAAGTAAAGTTTCTAAACAAGTTTCGATTCCTGGATAAACTTTATTATCAAAAATACCATCTGTTCTAAAATATTCTCGATACTTTTCTACTGCTTCATCGGCTTTTTGAGGATCAAAACCATAGAATTCTTGAAAAGAATCTCTAAGTGGTGGTCCAATAAATGGCAATAAGTCGTTTAAATTGGCAACCTCAATTCCATAATAATTTAAAGCATAACGAACTGATTTTGTTATTCCCATCATTGGGTCTGTCAATGTTCCATCTAAATCAAATAAAATATGTTTTTTATCCATTGTTCTCTCCTAAAATAAACTAGTTTGTAAATTACCTGAAGTAATTAAAAGTGCTTCTGGTTGTTTTTTTAATAATAATTCAATTTGTTGATTATTTAACCAATCTTTAGCCTGCTGCCAATTAAAAATCAAGGGCATTCGCTGGTGTATATTATTAATACTATCATTAGCCTTAGTGGTAATAATAGTTACTTCTTTTTGTTGCTGGAATTGACGGTAAATTCCTGCCATCAAAAGTGGTTTTCGCCTAGGATGTTCAAAACTAAATTTTTGTTTATGTTCATCCCATTCATAAAAGCCCGATGCTGGAATAATACAGCGATGATTTTTTAAATCATCTTTGAATAAAGTTTTTTGACTTAAAGTTTCTTGTCTAGCATTGATTACCAATTTATTATTACTTAGCTGATAACCCCATTTAAATAAATTCCCTGTTAACTGGTGATTTTTTAATTCAATGATTGGAATTTGATTACTGGGATAATAAGTAATTGTTTTATTTAATTCTAATTCAAACGGATAATCAATCTGCTCTTCAAGTTCTAATAACATCTTCAATTCTAAATAATATTGACTACACATTGTTTATTAATTCACCTTTTAAAAATTCCAATATTTGATAATTTAATTCATCATTACTTTTTATATCACTCAACTTAGCGACTTCTTTGCTGCATTCACCACAAACATCAATTCCTAAAACATGTCCCTGCTTAATTAAATCAGCTAAAAATAACTTTAATTCCAATAAATACATTTCACCTTGTTGCCAGTCAGTTACAACCTGATTACTTGATAATACATCTTTATCAATTGATATATAGATTGGATATTGTTCTAATAAAATAGAAACATCATACCAATTTTTTAAATCACCTAAATCTAAATTCGTAAAATAAATAATTTTATCTTGATACTTTTGATCAATTAATGCCACCTGTTCCTTGGCAATTCCAATTAAAACTACTTTTTGTAAATAATGATTATGCTCTAAAGCATTTAAGATCCAAGACCCACAACTCAAAATATCACCAAATAATGGTTTAAGCATGTCACTATGGTGATCAAAAACCACCAAAACAAACTCTTCATTTAGTTTTTCCAGCCAAAATTCACTAACATAATGAAAATTACCAGAATCAATAAAATGCAGACCATTAACACCGCTATTTTTGATTCGTTCTTTGATTTTTGCCTTAGCTTCATCGCTACAATATCCGTGAGTACCTTCAATATCCTGACAGTCAATCCATTCGATATTTTCATGACAATAAAATTTTTCCAGCTGGTAAATACCGGTAAAATCCATCACAGTCAATTTTTTGTCATTACGAGTTTTTAGACCCATTAAATCATCTCCATTTTTTATTTTTGATAACAAAAACAATCAATTTCATGGTCATTTACAACCCCTACAGCTTGTAAATATGAATAAATCGTTATCGAACCGACAAAACTCATTTCCCGTTTTTTTAAATCATTCGAAATATCATCCGATAATTTTGATGTGGTTCTAATTTGATCATCAGTATTTTTAATAATTTGATAATTAGTAAAGCCCCAAAGATATTTAGAAAAACTACCAAATTCATTTTGAATTTCAATAAATATCCGGGCGTTTTTGATTGCTGCTGTTATTTTACGTTTACTACGAATTATTTTTTCATTACTCAATAATTCAGCAACTTTATCTTGGTCATAATTGGCAATTTTATTAACATCAAAATTATCAAATGCTTCTTTAAACGCTTCACGCTTTTTTAAAATCGTAATCCAGGAAAGTCCGGCTTGAAATGTTTCTAACAAAAACATCTCATATAATTTTTGATCATCATACACCGGAACGCCCCATTCAAAATCATGATAATCCTGGTATAACTTTGATTTATTTTCAACCCATTTACATCTTTTTACCATCTTCAGCTCTCCTTGTCTTATTGTAACAAATAATCATCAATATTTAAAATATTTTATCGATACTTAAAGCGAATTGGATATTGATCTTTCCAGATAATTGCCGCTATAATTCCGAAAAATAATTGCTCTAAACAAAATAAAACAAACCAAAAGATAATAAAATACAATACTATCAAGAAAATCATTGGCAGATTTAAAGACATCAATAAATCATCAGGAATTAAACTATAGGCTAATTTAGTATTTAAAATAATGGAACACATAGTGCCAATCGTCGCAACTCCAATGTTTTCATGATGTTTAAAATTTGGAATCTTGGCAACTACTAAATAAATAGAAAATATTGTCAATAATAAAAGTAATTTTGATTCTAATATAATCGTAATAATCGCTAAGATAAATGGGATCATAATCAAATAAAATCTTTTTACCATAAAAGCACCCCTACAATATTTAAAACAAATAAAATTGGTAAACCAGTTTGTAATATTAAAACTACCCAGGATAATGCATACAGACAATAACCAATTAATCCTTTATTTAAAATTGGTTTTCTTACATTTTTGATAAAAATAATTCTTTTAGCATCCCTGACAAAATCTATATCTTCTAAACCTAATAAATGACTAAAAATAGCCATGCCATCTAATCCTCTGATAAACAATAAATTCAAAAAGCCCATAAAAATATTATTAATTGCAATCCAAAAAAAGATTACACCCTGATAGCGTAATATTATCATTAAAATAAAACTAAGCCCAGTGATTAAAAAATTAGCTTCGACACCTGCTGCCATGATTTGAATTTTTGACCACTTTGAACAATTTTCATTATCCATCAAAGTATAGGCCATAGGAATGAAAGAACTAAAACCAATTCCAAATTCAAATACTTTAGCTCCATATGCAATTCCAGCACAAGCATGCGCCAGTTCATGAATCACTATTCCTATTAATAACCCCAAAATATATCCAAATAATGACATATCAATATATAAGTATTCAAAGTAATGATTGAATAAAAAACATCCTAAAATAAATATTGGAAGCCAGCTAATTAATAATAAGCTATTTAACAGTTTCATAAACCGAGCCCCTTTATTCCTCCATTTAGGAATCCAAACTGTATATTCAAGCATTCCTAATGATTTAAATAAAACCCGACTTGTTCTAATTAAATATTCATATGTCAACTCTTCAATCATTTTATCAACCTGGTGTTTAGATAACGATTGATCAATTATATATGGATCGGTCTTACCATCCAACTGTTTTATAAACTCAGCATAACTAGTATCAATGACATAGCTATCTTCATATAAATAATCAAGTAATTTATATTCATGATAATTTAATCTTTGTATCATGACCCAATTTGATAGCATCGGATATTTCATCATCTTCTCCCCTTTTTAACCATAATTTTTTATAATATATCATATCTTTACTAGTAATGCATTATTTATAAAAGAAAAAGGCAACCTTAGTTGCCTGTACATTCATGATAATAATGATTTAATAATTTAACAGTATTGCACATATCTTCATAACTAGTTTTAGGATTAATACAACAGATTCTTAATACTTTCTTACCATTTAACTCTGTTGTAAACACTCCAGCATAACCACTATCAATGATCTTTTTTGAAATCAGCTGGTTCAAATCATCTTTTTGTTTTTCATTATAATCATTAGGATTAAATCTAAAATTAATCATTGCTAATTGAGCTGGTGAAACAATTTCAACATCACTTATTTTTTCTAATTCTCTTTGAGCTAATCTAGCTAAATGAATTCCATGATCAATGGCATCACTAATTGCATCGCTGCCAAAAGTTTGTAATGTGACCCATAGTTTCAAGCCACGAGCTGGTCTAGTTAATTCAATACCTAAATCCCAAGGATTTAGTGCTTCTTCATCACCAGTTTCTAAATCTTTTAAATATTCCGGATGAACATGGAAAGCATTAGCCATATCCCGTTTTTCTTTAACTAAGACCATTCCACATCCATACGTTTGAAATAACCATTTATGTCCATCCCAGCTGATACTATCAGCTAATTCAATTCCTGATAATAAATGTCTATAAGTATTAGATAATAGCACTGAAGCTCCAAAAGCCCCATCGACATGCATCCAGATCTGATATTCTTGACAGATTTTTGCTATTTCTTTAAAAGGATCAATACTTCCGGTATTGGTCGTTCCGGCACTGGCTACAACTACAAAAGGTAATAATCCTTTTTGTTTATCAGCTTTAATCATTTCTTTTAAAGCTACAACATCCATTTGATAATCTTTATTTACTGGAACTTTTCGAATTCTTTGATTAGATATTCCAATTATTCGTAAACCTTTAGCCACGGAACTATGAGTTTGTCCTGAGACATAGGCAACTCCTAAATGCCAAGAATCTTCATCAAGGATTTTATCACGGGCAATCGTTAACGCACTCATATTGGCCATTGATCCACCAGAAACAAAGAGACCACCAGCTTTTTTATCATATCCAGCCTGTTGACATAACCACTCAATCACCTGATTTTCAACATTACAGCCAACTGGAAAATTAGCTAAACTGCCAGCATGACGATTAAAGGCTGCTGTTAAAATATCACCTAGCTATGATAATAATGAAACATTACTAGGAACAAAACCAAAATATCTAGGATGACTAGGATTATGTCCATAATAATAAACATCATTGATCATTTCATCAACAACATCTTTTACCAAACGTCCTTTTTTAGGAATATTGGTATTTTTTATTAAATCAAACCGTTCTTGATCAACTTCATTTACAACTCGTTGATCAGGTAAATTATGACTATATTCAATAAAATCCGAAACAAACTCTTCGATCACCTGTTCAATTTTACTATCATTAATAACCTCATTAATAACAAATTCTGGTAATTTTAAATCTTCAAATTTTTCCTTAATACTCATAAAAAAACCTCCTTACTATTAAAGCAATTCTTCTTGACTCCCCACGATCATTATAGTAACATGCACTTAGATATTAGAAAAATTCATAGTTTTAATATATATATTAAAATAATTAATAGGAGATATAAATGGAATTTAGAAATTTAATGACATTTTTAAAAGTAGCGGAATTAAAAAATATATCCAAAGCAGCCAAAAAGCTGGGATATAGTCAATCAGCCGTAACTATTCAAATTCAACAACTAGAAAAAGAATTAGGAATTCAGTTATTTGAAAGAATTGGAAAAGGAGTAACCTTAACTAGCAAAGGACAAGAATTTATCTTTCATGCCAATGAAATACTACGAGTAACTACAAATGCAATTGAAGCAACTAAAAACAATAATGACAATCCTAATCAATTAACTGGTATTTTGAAAATCGGTAGTGTTGAATCAATATCAACAGCATTGTTACCTGATTTACTGATTCAATTTCATAAACAATATCCTAATGTGGAAATTATTGTTCATACCAGTAAAATAGATGATTTAATCAACCGTATCCATGACAATACGATCGATTTATTTTTAACACTGGAACCTAAGAGTCAATTTTCTAATCTAACACGAACTTTATTAGCAAATACCCCAATTATATTTATTGCCCCTAAAAATAATCAATTTTTAATCAATGATAAAATTCCATTGGAGACAATTAATCAAATTCCGTTTGTTTTAACCGAAAAAGGAGAAAGTTATCGTTATGAATTAGAACGTTTATTATCAAAACAAGATTTGCAGCTACATTCTATTTTAGAAATCAGCAATACTGAAACCATTGTCCATCTCGTAGAAGCTGGGGTTGGTATTTCTTATTTACCCTTATTTTCAGTGCAAAACAGTTTAATTAATCATACTATTATCGAAGCCAAAACTGATTTACCCACTATTACTATGGATATTCAAATGTTTTATCATAAAAATAAATGGATATCTCCTCAAATGGAAGCTTTTATTAAAATAACTAAAGAATATTTTAATACTAATAAACCTGTTGTTAAGTAGCAACAGGTTTAGATATTTAAGGAAATATGCAACAAATCGGTAATTAGTCGATTAATATGGTAAAATATTTAGTTGACTAATTTTGGTTCTTCAGTATAATACAAAGTTAGTTCAATCTAACTTTGAAGGTGCTTATGATCTTTAATCATTTATTAGCATTAATTTGCTTGCTTTTAGTTATATTATGTCTTTTACCACTATTAAAAAATCACTTTACAAACAATAGAATAATTACAAAATTATGTAAACATCATCAATTATATGCTTTTTTACTGGTAGTAATGGCCTTAGTGCATGGAATTATAGCTGGTAATAACCCAGCAATGATCAGTGGTAAAATAGCTTGGGTTGTTTTAATATTAATTATTGTTTTAGCCTATTTAATTAAACAAAATAAACCTAAATGGAAAAAACTGCATTTAATTTTTTCAATTATTTTCGTTATTTTAGTAGTTGTACATATTATTTATGCTATTTTAAGTTAAAAAAAGAGGATTACTTTAGAAAAGTTTTGTAATCCTCATAGTTTTTCTTTAATAACTCTGGTGTATTTAAATTATATGGACATTTACTCTTGCATTGTCCACAATTAATACAAGTTTCAATTTTCTTCATTTCATTTTGCCAATGTTCATTCAACCAGCCAGCACTTGGTGATCTTCTAAGCATTAATGACATTCTAGCGCATTGGTTAATTTCTATTCCCATTGGACAAGGCATACAATAACCACAGCCACGACAGAATTCACCAGCTAACTCTTGACGGTCATGTTCAATAATTTTATTAATTTCTTCCGTCAATTTTGGTGGATTTTCATTATATTCAATAAATTCATCAAGTTCTGATTCTTTTTGTACTCCCCAAATTGGAAGAGTATTATCAAATGTAGCTAAATAAGCATAAGCGGCATCTGAACGAGTAATTAAGCCACCTGAAAGAGCCTTCATACAAATAAATCCGATATCTTTTTCTTTACATAAATTTACTAGTTCCTCTTCTTTATCTGAAGCTAAATAACTAAATGGAAATTGTAAAGTATCATACAACCCAGATTCCACTGCTTCTTTAGCAATATGTAAACGATGATTTGTTAATCCGATATAGCGAATTTTACCTTGTTTTTTGGCTTCTAGCATTGCTTCATATAACATCGAACCATCACCTGGTTTAGGACAAAAATCTGGATTATGGAATTGATAAATGTCGATATAATCTGTTTTCATCATTTTTAAACTTGTTTCCAAATCTTTCCAAAAACCTTCAACAGTTGTTGCCATAGTTTTAGTAGAAATATAGATTTTATCACGAACATCACTTAAAGCTAAACCAATTTTTTCTTCACTATCGCTGTATGCTCTAGCAGTATCAAAAAAATTAATTCCGTTGTCATAAGCTTTTCGCAAGATAATCTTAGCCATATCTTTATCAACCCGTTGAACTGGCAAAGCCCCAAAACCATTACGATTGACTACAATATTGGTTCTCCCTAACCTAACTGTTTTCATCTTATCTTCCTCCTACAAACGATTACACACTTATTATAGCACTAAAAAGCCCAAAAAAGAGTGTTTAATCGAAATTATGATTAATAATTTCCACTAATGAAAATTCATCGTTTTCAAATTCAAACTTTAAAATACAACAATTTCCTAGTCTTTTTTTAGTATCAACTTGACTATTTTTACCCCAATAGCGCATAAATCCCCGACATGCTGCTCCATGTGACATGGCAAGAACTACTTGATGATTTTCTTGGCGCATTATTTCTAATAGAGTATCAGCGACCCGTTGTCGCATTTCTAATTCTCCTTCACCACCATAAGCAACAAAAAAATCACCATAAGGAAGTGGTGGATTCAAATCCTCACTTTCTCCTTCAAAAGTCCCAAAATTCCATTCTTTTAAACCTTTTAAACGTTGATAAGGGATATCAGTAATTAATTCTAACGTATCACATGCACGCTCTGAAGTCGAAGAATAAACATGATCAAAAACAATTTGATTTTGTTTAAAATAGTCGCCAGCTATTTTAGCCTGTCTAATTCCTAATTCCGTTAAAGGGGCATCACACCATCCTTGAATCTTACGTCGAACATTAAACAATGTTTGTCCATGACGCATTAAATATAAAGTTTTTTTCATCCAATCAGCCTCCATCAATTTTAATTCTTTCGAATTGTCGCCTTATTATATCACAAGAGATAAAAAACTAAACAAAATTACATCAACATAATAAATTTCCCTCTTTTTCTATATTTTGCCATCAAAATAAGTTAAAATTAAAAAAAGAGCCATAAACTCAATATAATTTAACTGGTATGTTCAAATTGAACATACCAGTTAAACATAAAAATAATCAGAAAGGAGCAGCGAGGTTTTAATATTAAACCTGTAAAAATTATGGAAACATATGGAATTGAAAAATACGGACTAAGTACTACGGGAACAATCTACCGAAATATTCCAGCAGGCTCATTAGTCGAAAAAGCTTTATTAAAAAAAGAAGGACGACTCAGCCGGGCGGGCTGTTTGTGTATTGAAACTGGCGAAAGAACCGGTCGCTCACCAAATGATAAATATACTGTTGATCACCCATCAATTCATGACAAAATCGCCTGGGGTAAAGTAAATCAACCAATTTCACCAGAAAAATCCGATCAAGTGTATCAACAAATCCTCAATTATTTATCAGATAAAGATTTATATATTTTTGATGGTTATGCCGGTGCTAATCCTAAATACTCATATGCTTTTAGAATTATCAATGAAAAAGCCAGCCAAAATCTATTTATTTCAAATTTATTAATTAAACCTACCCCTAGGGAACTACAACACTTTCAGGAAGACTATTTGATTTTAGTGGCTCCTGGATGCAAGATTGATAAGAAAATCGGCTTAAACAGCGATGCTGCTGTAATAATAGATTATGCCAAACAAATTATCTTAATTGCCGGTACAGGTTATTCCGGTGAGATTAAAAAAAGTATCTTCTGTGTTATGAATTATGTCTTACCACAACGCAATGTTTTTACAATGCATTGTTCCGCTAATATGGGTAATGACGGCGATATTGCCTTATTCTTTGGCTTATCAGGGACTGGAAAAACCACTCTTTCAGCTGATCCTAATCGAAAATTAATTGGGGATGATGAACATGGCTGGTCACATACTTCAGTTTTTAATTTTGAAGGTGGCTGTTATGCTAAATGTATTAACCTATCAAAAGAAAATGAACCGGAAATCTGGGATGCTATTAGATTTGGTGCTGTAGCTGAAAATGTAATTTTATTTGAAGATACTAGAATTATTGATTTTAACGATGATTCGATTACTGAAAATACTCGTGTAGGCTATCCACTTAGCTTTATTGCCAATATTGAACCTGGAGGAGTCGGACCAATTCCTAAAACTATCTTTTTTCTAGCAGCAGATGCTTTTGGTGTATTGCCACCAATTTCCAAATTAGATCGAAACGCGGCCACTTATCACTTTGTTTCTGGATATACTAGTAAATTAGCAGGAACTGAAGATGGGGTAACAGAACCAGAAGCTACTTTTTCAACATGCTTTGGCGAACCATTTTTACCGTTAAATCCATTACTTTATGCCCAACAATTTCAACGTCGTGTCAAAAAAGCCGGAGCCAATGTCTTTTTAATTAATACTGGCTGGGTTGGTGGTTCATATGGAATTGGAAAACGAATTCCGATTAAATTTACTAGAGCGATGATCAATGCGGCAATTGATGGTGAATTAGATTTTGTCAGTTATGAAACCGATCCTTATTTTAACTTGAATATTCCAAAATTCTGTCCTGGAGTTCCTCAAGAATTATTAAATCCAAAATCAACCTGGATTGACAAAGAAGCCTATGATACAACTGCTTTACGATTAGTTAAAATGTTTCGTAATAACTTTAAGCAATACACTAACTTTCCTGAAGCTGTTATAAATGCCGGACCAGGTGGTACTTACAAAAAATGAGAGAAGATTTTTCTTCTCCAATGTCGTCAATTTAAGAAGATAAAAGGATATGTTTAGCTAATTAAGTATCTGATCATATCCTTTTCGTGTTTGAAAACGCTAAAAAAGCGTATAAATATCCCTTGATTTTTGATGATT
>NZ_CALUXO010000097.1 GCF_944324745.1 uncultured Thomasclavelia sp.
CTTATAGATCCGATGGACGACATACTGTCCATTGTTTCTTTGAAAGAAGGCGATATCGCCTTTTTTCAGTTTCCTTTCCGGTCTTTTAAAATAGATAGTATCTCGTTCATGGACCACGAATGGTGCCATCGAACTGCCCAGCACCCTCATGTTTACTTCTTTTCCTTCATCGATCACTGTTCTTAATATATCGATGTATTCTCTGGTACCTAGTCTACTCATCTTTCATCTTCTCTAGTTCCTCTTTCATATATTGAATTGAATGTTTTGCATACTGACACAGATACTCGGGTACTCCTTTATAGCTTCCGGTTTCCAGCTTGGCATAGGCCGGACAGATATTGCAGTAGTTTCTCAAATGGCATTGACTGCATTTATTGCTTCCAGTTATCTGTTTAGTCTGGTTTACTAATTCATGCCATGAATTGATGAAACCATGTTCAAACACATCGATATTTGGTTCATCCATAACAACACATGGTCTTAGCTGCCCTTGCCAGTTTACTGTAAATGAACACTTGCCAGCTTTGCATTTCATTTTAAATGGCCTGTCTTCACCACTGTCGGTATTTTCAATCCGCTCGAGTTCAAATCTGCATGATGCTTTGAATACTTCATCGCCCATTTCCTGACGCAACACATGTATCCTGTTTTTAGCTGCCATTTTAGGATCCATCCGACTTTGAAAAGCAAATGGTCTTTTCCTTTCTCTGGTTCCTGGACACATGTAGGTATCAATTCTTACTGGTACATCCAATTTATTTCCGATATCCAGGATGCCATCAGCACACTTTGCATTGGCTTTGGTTAAACTTCCATTGATTTTGACATGGATTCCAGCTTCTTTTAGGGTTTTGATAGCATTAACTGCCTGTTCAAATCCAACTTTATGATGACACAGTTTTTCATAGGCTTCTTCACTGTCACCATACAGTGTAATATTGATCCTCCTTGGCTTGTGATGGCTAAAAAAATCAAGCCATGATCTATCAAGCAGGGTTCCATTGGTATTTACTGTAATTACCATTCCCATTTCCATTAGCTTCAGATACAGTTCCCTGAACCAGGGATATAACAGCGGTTCCCCACCAGTAAGCAGTACGAACAGTACCCCTGATTCCTTCATTTCCTTAGCCAGCATAATCCATTCTTCCAGGTTTCTTAATCTTCCCTGATTTTCCATCTCCGATTTGCTCAAACGAACATAGCACATGTCACAATTCATATTGCAAAGCGGTGTCAGTTCCAATACTCCATATATCGGTATCATCATTTCATAAGCCCTGGCAAACAGCTTTCTTTCTATCATGTTTTCATATTCGATTTCATATTCCATAACTAACCTCTATTAAAAAGGCAGGGAGATCTTTATCTCCTTACCCTTTGGATATTTTCTTTTATGATTTAGCTGTAGGCCAAGTATTTTGATTTAGATTGGTTGTACAGTGAATGTTCTTACCATCCGGTCCACGCCAAATAATTACTTTTTTAACCCAATCTCCACCAGTTATTCCATCCCAACCAGTTACATACCAACCTTCGATAAAATCATCACCTACCTGTGTTACATGTTCTTTACCACAAGCATGATAACCTGTTCCCATCCACTTATCACCTTCAAATGGTTCAAATTCATCATCACCATCACTATAAAAAACAGTACCTAAAACTCCACCCATAGCATCACATTTAAAGATATATTCATTATTGGTATCACCACAGGCTGCCACAAATTCATTTGGAGTAAAATGTTCCACATTTAATACCGGCTTTTTATAACTTTTCATCTTTCTTTTCTTCCTTTCCTCTTGCAACTATAAATATCAACTGATTCCTTATTCCTTTGTCTATAAATTCTTCGATATCTCTTTCAACATTCTGTCCTTCTGTATCATACTCACTCTTTACTGCTTCTACGAGCTGACTGAATGTCTTTGGTCTTGACAAAGTTTTATAAAGAAACAGCCCCAATTCATTTAGTTCGGCTATACCATTGAATTCTGGTAAAATAGTTCCATTGTCTAAATGAATCGTTCCGGTATTTACTGGAACAAGCATATGGGTTCCTGCAATCTCTCTTGTCGCAAATCCTTCTCTGGCTATAAATTTTATTTCTTTATCCATTCTCTTCTCCCTTCAGTTTCTTCTTTCTGGAAGTTATCCTGTTTCCAGTAAATACCTCCCCTGGATTTATCCAGCTTTCATTTTTTCCCTTATAGGCCCCACCTCCTTTAGAAAGCTGTCTAATACATCTACTGCTTCTTCACTGATGGTACAGCTTAGATTGATGATCGGTATCTTAGCTATCAGCTTGTCGATAAAGCTTAATGCATTATCTAAATATCCCTGATTATGATAATTGATCGTTATCTCCTGAATCAGTCTTTTGGTCTTCTCGATATTTGATAACTCTCTGATTTCATTTATTGGTCCCTGATCTAACATTACTATGGCTTTCAATGGATATCTTTCATTATGACAGATTTCTGATGATCCACAGATCGGCCACCCATTGGCATAGAATTTTCCCTCTTCATATGTAAGCAATGTCCGATCTCCATTGATGATCCTGATATCCCGATACTTTTTCCATAGATCGGCCTGAGTGCTCTTTCCCGTTCCACTTGGGGCACTGAATAATATTGCTTCATCTTTATAAACAATATAGCTGCTATGTAAAACATAGCAGTTATGTTCATTCATCCTTCTTTCTAGTGACAATAATGAATTGAAAACAGTATCGATTTTCAGGTATTTTTGGTAATTTTGATTGAACTGTATTTCAGTATTATTTTTATCTATCTCTTTACATCTTCCATAAAACTGATTATCTCCTGGTAAACTTAGATATCTTGTTTCCAGTTCATCTTCGATCTTGATCAGGATCCCTGGCTTATTTACTGTAAAGTTTTCATCTGATAGTACTATCTTATCAGCCATCTTAATTTGATAATGATAGTCAGCTATACCTGTTTTTTTGAATTTTGATAAATTAAAAGGCATCATCTCTCCACTGATACCTTCTATTTCAAATTTAAACTCTCCTATCTTATACATGTTCATTGCCTCTTCTACTTGATTACCTTATACTTCCTTAACAGCTCAACTCTCTGTTTCCCTACTTCTATCGTCTTTTGACTTTCTGATGATGAATGATTCTTTTTATAATTTACTATCCTTGATATATAGGCTACCGGTAATAATATTGGATATCTATCTAGATATTCATACTTCCCTTTCATCTCTTTCATTGGTGGAAAGATACTTTTTAATACATTTGTCTTTCCATCACTGATCGTATTTAAGGTCATTGTCGCTGAATGGATCCTTTCATTGCTTGACTGTCCAAATACTCCCGCTTCCATGATATCTTTAAGCAGATCTTCATAATCGGTATCTTCGATATCTTCTGGTACCTTTATCTTTGTATAGTCCAGTTCCAGATAATCATGTGCTAAAGCAAGTAGATTGATTACTAAGGTATAAATATTCAATTCTTTCAGTATCTGATAAAGTTTGTCCCAGTTGATCATTTCTCCATATGCTTCACTATACATCACGATATCCAGTAACTGTCTTATTCCTACTCCTCCATGAAAGAAGTGTTTGACTAGATGCAGGATCAAAAATAAAAGATGTTGATCGTAATTCAATGAATATACATCAACACCTTCTATATTATGTCTGATACATTTATTAAAGGCATCTTCAAAATACTTTTGATAATTTCCATATGCTTTCGATTCCATAGAAAAAAGAGCTGTATGCAGCTCTATCGATAATCCGGACATTGGATCTATGAATGTTGTCACATCTTCTTTTTTGGATATTACCTGAAAATTGTTTTCTATAAATATCTCACTTACTGCTCCCATATCCTTATCTCTTACATAGAGATCTTCATCATTGGAATTACGAT
>NZ_CALUXO010000098.1 GCF_944324745.1 uncultured Thomasclavelia sp.
GATGGCAAAGCTGGAGAGCAGATGGAGCGATGGCCGGGACAAGCGGACAATCAAAGAGATTAGAAGCAATCGAAATAGATTTAACCGGAGAAATGGCAAGTCATTATGATATATACTATCGAGTACACATACAAGATATTGGATGGCAAAGTTGGGTTAAAAATGGTGAAACAGCTGGGACAACAGGACAGTCAAAGCGACTAGAAGCAATAGAAATAGTATTTGTTGAAAAAGGTAGTAATGGACCTACTAGTACAAGTAACTAAATAAAAGTGCACAAGATTTTTTAAACTATAAAAGATGAGATTAATTTCTCATCTTTTTTGTTAAATGATAGTAATTTCAACAGTTTTAGAAAATAAAAATTATTTAATTTAAGAACCTGTAAGTTGGTTTTAAATGGTAATGATATAATTATATATGATGTATTTGTGATTAATTCTAGTAATTCTTTTTGTTTGTTGATATAATTTATTCAACAAATAAATTATATATTTGTTTGTTAGGTGAGTAGAAAGGAGAGAAATAGTTGAGAAAATATGTGAAAAAATTACTTTTAATAATTGTTGCTTTTGGTTTATTATTTAGCATCACGAATGTTTCATCTTTATATGCAGTCGATGATAATGCTACATCGACTAATGGAAATGAAAAAGATAATTTTGAAGCTGGGGAAACATTAGGTGAAGATGAAGTTGTAACAGCTATGGATGAAGAGGGCAATGTATTGCCACTAGAAACAGTTGAAAATGACATGCCAGAAACATCTAATGATAGTGATGATAAAAATGTTGCTCAAGCAAGAAGTACTTATAGTAATTCTTCAGTAGCTTTGGTTAATTTTAGAACTAAAGGTTCTTCTCAGTATAATACAGAATATATAGAAGAAGGTACTAATAGATCTGGATATACTAATGGATACTATGCAGCTGATGGAGCATTTTTAGGATATGATAATGAATCAAATCCAACTAAAGTAAAATTTATGCAAGCTGGAGTTGTAGGTTGGGTACCAATTAGCGAGGTAGAAGTATTGCAGTATACTTCATCAAAAGTAGTAACAACATCAAAATATTATGTGAGTAACGGACGTTTATATCATGGTATTGTTACAAATGTTTCAAATAGTAGTTATTCTAATAGACTCGATTGTGGACCCGCTCCATCATATTTAAAAGAGGGATATGATTATTATAGTTATGATGGACACTATTTTTATGAAAATAGTAATTATTCTAGTTATGCTACGATGTTAAATGATTATCGAAATAATGTTAGAACTAATGCTGTAAATAGTGGTTCACCATATTATAATTATTTTCAATATCTTTCTCATCGTAGTAAAACGTCTTACAGTGCTAGTCAGTTAAATTCAGCAATATCATCAATGGTTACTGCTTCAGAAAACAGTTATGGAAGAACATCTAAACTGAGAAATTTAGGTCAAACATTTATAGATAATCAAAATGCTTATGGAAGCAATGCTTTGTTGATGATTGCAGTTGCAGCAAATGAAAGTGCTTGGGGATGTAGCAATATTGCTGCAACTAAGAATAACTTATTTGGACATGCAGCATATGATAGTGATCCTAATGGAAGTTCAAATGCATATTCATCAGTAGAATATAGTGTGTATTATCATGCTGCAAACTTTGTTTCTAAAGGATATTTAGATCCAGTTACAGATAGTAGATATTATGGAGCAAACGTTGGGGATAAAGCTAGTGGTATGAATGTTAAATATGCTTCAGACCCATATTGGGGTGAAAAAGCAGCTGCTGTATGCTGGAGAATTGATAACTATCTTGGTGGTAGCGATTCTTCAAAATATACGCTTGCAATTAAAGATACAAATAGTATTAATCATACAGTAATTGCGATAAAAAATAACCCAAGCAGTTCATCTACAACTTTGTATTCAACATATCCAATAAGTTCCAAAACAACTTATAAAAATTATGCTCCTTCGAATTATCCATTTATTATTATTGGTGAAAGTGGAGATTACTATAAAATTCAATCAGACGGTGCAGTAAATAGTAGTAGATCGGGAATATTGGTACAATCTGCATATGATTATAATATCAGTTATGGCTATATCCCTAAGTCAAGTGTTTCAATTGTAAAACAAGGAACATACACAGATAGTAGTCAAAACACAGAAAATACTACTGGGGCTTCTAGTGGTAAAGATAGTAGTGAACCACATATTTCATATTCTGCAAACAGTCAATCAGTTGGTTGGCTAGAGACAGTAACAGAACCGAATACTGCTGGAACAACGGGTAGATCGTTAGATCTATACCAGTTGAAACTAAGTCTATCTAATGTAAATGATTCAGTGATATTGAGTGGGAAAATTTATAGTAATGGTTCATGGATTAATTATAATGAAATTAGTAGTTCTATTGATGTTGGAAATAATAATCAGTCTATGCAATTGGTTAATTTTACAATAAGTAATCTATCAGGATATGTATTGCAATATCGGGTACATAGTGCTGATATTGGATGGCAAGATTGGGTTAATCAAGGTAATAATGCCGGAACAGATGGATATAATATACAGGCAATTGAGTTTAGATTAATTAGAGATGCAACAATTACTATTCCAACCATTACATATCGTACTCATGTACAAGATGATGGTTGGCAAGGATATGTTGAAGAAGGAAAAACATCTGGAACAACTAATCAGAAGAAACGTTTAGAAGCCATTGAAATTAAACTAGATGACAATACATATACTGGAAGTATAGAATATCAAACTCATATTCAAGATATTGGATGGCAAGACTGGGTGGAAGATGGTACAGTATCAGGAACCGAAGGACAGTCAAAGAGATTAGAAGCAATCAAAATAAAACTTACAGATGAACTTGAAGAGAATTTTGATATTTATTATCGAGTACATGTTCAAGAATTAGGCTGGATGGATTGGGCTAAAAATGGTGAGTCTGCTGGAACAGCAGGATATAGCTATCGATTAGAAGCAATAGAAATAGTAATAAAATTAAAAGGAGAAAAAGCACCAGGAAGTACAGATACACCATTTAAACAACATTATGTAAAATATGCAACACATGTACAAGATATTGGATGGTTAGGCAATGTATATGATGGAAATGTATCAGGAACTGAAGGACAATCCAAACGT
>NZ_CALUXO010000099.1 GCF_944324745.1 uncultured Thomasclavelia sp.
TTTTTTATGACAAATGTCATAAAAAACAGTGAAAAATGTAAGTATGATCTTAT
Organism: uncultured Thomasclavelia sp.; assembly: GCF_944324745.1. Lineage (GTDB taxonomy): Bacteria > Bacillota_I > Bacilli_A > Erysipelotrichales > Coprobacillaceae > Thomasclavelia. The sequence continues at coordinate 54 of NZ_CALUXO010000099.1, forward strand.
GACAATCGACAGATGGAATGTAACCGCTTTATTGTTAGAATATAGGTGTCAAATAGAGAAGGGGATGAAATAAATGAAGTATTTAGTATTGGTCAGCCATGGTGAATTTGCCAGTGGTCTGGAAAATGCTCTATCAATGTTAGCCGGTAAAAGAGATGATGTCATCGCTGTCGGATTGAAAGATGGTAAAAGTGCTGATGATTTTGCAGTTACATTTGAAAATGCTATTGCCAAGATCACCAGTGATGATGAAATCGTTCTATTAGCCGATTTGATCGGTGGTTCGCCATTGACTACCGCCTTATCAGTTATTGCCAAAAAAGAAATGACCGATAAATGTCTGGTAATTGGTGGGATGAATCTGCCGTTAGCACTTACTACAGTCTTGATGAAAGATACTTTTGATAATCAGTCATTAGCTTCACAGGTCTTATCAGAAGCTAAGGATGCTTTAAAAGAATTTAAATTGGATAATGATGAAGAAGACGATATATAAGGGAGGAATAAACAATGTCAGTTTCATTTATTAGAATCGATGACCGGATGATCCATGGTCAAACATGTACTCGCTGGGCTCGTGAATATCCATGTGATGGATTGATCGCTGTCAATGACAAGGCTGCCAGCAACAGCGTTTTAAAATCAGCCTATAAAGCAGCCAGCGGCAAGAAGACCTTTGTCTGGACGCTTGATGATTTTAAAAAGAAAGCACAAAAGGTTCTGGACAGTGATACCAGATATTTTCTGATCACTAAAAATCCGATCGATATGTATAAGATCCTGGTTGAACAGGGCTTTAAATGTGGAATCGATACAGTAATCGTCGGTCCCTGCAATGACCGGGAAGGAGCAGTCAAATTAGGAAACAATCAGTCGATCACTCAGGAAGAAGCTGATGCTTTTGAAAAGATAGCTCAGGCAGGATATAAGATCAAATTTGCTTTATTGCCAGATGTGTCAATTGGAACCTGGGATGACTTTAAAGGAAAATTTGGATATTAGAAGGGAGTGCAAGGTAATATGGAAATCAGCTGGATTCAGGCCGCCTTATTAGGACTGTTTGCATGTTTGTCAAGTATGCCGGGATTAGGTGGTACATCAATCGGGAACTATACATTAGGACGTCCGTTAGTTGGAGGACTGGTCTGTGGAATTATTTTAGGAGATATTTATTCAGGAATTTTAGTTGGGGTAGCGATGCAGGTAGTATATATCGCACTGGTAACGCCAGGGGGAACCGTATCAGCGGATGTTCGGGCAGTAAGCTATATCGGGATTCCTTTAGCGATGATTGCCTTGAAAAGCTATGGATTGGATGCCGGAAGTGCTGATGGGGCAGCGATGGCCACTTCATTTGGTACGATGGTAGGAACATTAGGAACCGTATTATTTTATGGAACAGCAACGATCAATCTGGTATGGCAGCATATGGGATGGAAAGCAGTAGAAAAAGGTGAATTTAAAAAACTGTATGCAGTCAATATGGTTTTGCCATGGATCTCACATCTTATCTGTTCTTTTATCCCAACACTGATCATGTGTAAAATGGGGGCACCAATGGTCGAAATGATCAAGAATTATCTGCCAATGGATGGATTGGCAATGATGACCTTATTTACTGTGGGATCATTACTGCCATGTGTGGGAATTGCCATCTTGTTAAAACAGATCGTCACTAAAGCAGTTGACTTCATTCCATTTTTCTTTGGATTTACATTGGCAGCAGCCTTAGGGATCAATCTGGTATCAGCAACAGTAATTGCAGGAATGTTTGCATTGATCAATTATCGAATCAAGATGCTGTCATTAAAGAAAGCAGTAATCGAAGATGATGAAGATGATGACGAGGAGGATATCTAAAATGGAAAAGAAACTAAGCAAAAAGACCTTAACGAAATCATTTCATAACTGGTATTATGGGAATTTGACCTGTTTTTCACAGGAACATATGCAGACATTTGGATATTTATGTTCAATGTTGCCAATAGTAGAAGAACTTTATGATAAAAAAGAAGACCAGTCAAAAGCGATCCAGACATATACAGCATTCTTCAATACTGAACCACAGGTGGGATCAGTGATCGTCGGAATGACGGCGGGATTGGAAGAAGCCAGAGCCAATGGAGATGATGTCGATGATGAAACGATCAACGGGTTAAGAGCCGGGTTGATGGGACCATTGGCCGGGATCGGAGATTCACTGGTGGTAGGAACGGTCATTCCGATCCTGTTAGGGGTAGCGTTAGGAATGTCCGGAGGCGGATCACCATTAGGAGCGATCTTCTATATCATTGTATGGAATTTATTTGCCTATTTTGGAATGCGATTTCTATATTTCAAGGGATATGAACTAGGAGGGAAAGCAGTTGACTTTTTAGTCGGAGCCCAGGGAGAAGCCTTGAGAGAATCGATCACGATGTTAGGAGGGATCGTAATCGGGGCAGTAGCAGCAACATGGGTAAGTGTCAGTACATCATTTACATTGACAGCTGAAGGAGCCAGCGAACCATATTTAAAATTACAGGATACGTTGAACAGTGTCTATCCGGGATTTTTAACAGCAGCATTTGTAATGTTATGCTGGTACTTATTGGCGAAAAAGAAGATGTCACCGATCAAAGTAATGTTACTGTTAGTAGTGATTGCCTTTGTAGGAGTATTAGTCGGATTCTTTAATCCAGGTTTACAATATTAAAAAAG
>NZ_CALUXO010000100.1 GCF_944324745.1 uncultured Thomasclavelia sp.
TCAGAAAAGGCAAGGAAATAAGACCGGGAGATCCCTGGTGGCTGTTTTTTGAAAAGATATGGATAAACATGATACCGCTAAGAAGGATAACGATAAAAGCATATGGTCTGATAAGAAGAAAAGGAGGTTGAAATGGAATCGATAAAGATATTAATCCAGAAGTTCAAAGATGGAAGCATCAAGGAGATGTGGGAAGAGATCAAATGGATGTTTTCATATGGGACTAAATATAAAAAGGAAATAGTGTTCTATACGCTGCTGGGAGTCTTTTCAACGGTGATGTCACTGGTAAGCAGCATAGCGAGCAAGGAACTGATCAATATAGTGACTGGGATCCAGACCAACAGGGCCCTGGAGATGGCAGTACTGATGGTATCGATGTCACTGTTTTCACTGCTTTTTTCACAGGCAATGTCAAGGATCACGCTGAAGATCAATATCCGGATCCAGAATGAGATCCAGGCCGATATCTTCGACAAGATCATCGAGGTCAACTGGCTGGATCTGTCAAGATATCATGGAGGGGATCTGCTGAATCGATTCACCAGCGATGTCGGGACAGTAGCGGGGAGTGCGATCGGCTGGGTACCGGATCTGATCGTCAATGCCTTCAATTTCATCGCGACATTATGTCTGATCCTGTACTATGATCCAACGATGCTGTTTCTGACACTGGCGAACGTACCACTGATGTTTCTGTCATCAAGAGTGATGATGAAAAGACTGAGAAAATTTGATATGAAGGTCAAGGAGATGAACAGCGAGATGATGGCCTTTGAGACAGAGACCTTCAGCAACATCGATTCGATCAAATCATTTTCACTGGTGCAGCTGTTCAGTGACCGGCTGAAAGGATTCCAGAAAAAATATAAAGATGTAAATCTGGAATATAACTGGTTTTCGATCAAATACAATACCCTGATATCGCTGTTAGGGATGGTAGTGAGCTTTACCTTCTATGGCTGGGCGGTATACCGGTTATGGAGCGGAGCGATCAACTATGGAGAGATGACACTGTTCCTGCAGCAATCAAGCAGGATGTCATCAGCGTTTTCAGCTCTGGTATCGATCATCCCGTCAACGATATCGGCAACGATATCAGCGAAACGACTGATGGAGATCATCTTTTTGCCAAAGGAACCATTGAACATCAAAACAAGCGAATATCTGGAAAGCATCCAGGAAGAAGGATTCTCACTGGAACTTGAGGATGTCTATTTTTCATATATCGAAGGAAAACAGGTACTGATGTCATCATCGATGAAGGCCGCACCAGGAGAGATAGTAGCGCTGGTAGGACCAAGCGGAGAAGGGAAGACGACGATGATCCGGATGTTTTTAGGACTGATCACGCCAAATCAGGGAAATGCCTATCTGATCGACCATGAAGGAAAGAGATACCATCTTGATGCATCGACCAGACCGCTGTTTGCCTATGTGCCACAGGGGAATACGATCTTTTCAGGGACGATAGCCGAGAATCTGCGGATGGTAAAGGAAGATGCCAGCGATGAAGAAGTGATCGAAGCCTTGAAATCGGCATGTGCCTATGAGTTCGTATCAAGACTAGAAGGAGGGATCAATGCTAAGATCGGAGCCAGAGGTCAGGGACTGTCAGAAGGACAGTGCCAGAGGATAGCGATAGCCAGAGCACTGCTGAGAGATGCACCGATACTGCTTTTAGATGAGGCCACGAGTGCTCTGGATGTAACGACCGAAAGGAAGGTACTGAACAATATCATCGTCAATCATCCAAACAAGACCTGCATAGTAACGACCCATCGGCCAAGCGTGCTGAACATGTGTCAGCGGGTCTATCGGGTAATGGATACGAAGCTGACGGTACTGAGCGAAGAGGAGTCAGCGAAGATGGCGATGGATTTTTAACACGTAAGGAGGAAAAGGAAAGATGATAGATATCCACAGTCATATACTGCCGATGGTAGATGATGGAAGCCGGACGATCGAGATGTCACTCAAGATGCTTGATGAAGCATATCGTGATGGAACCGATGAACTGGTGCTGACACCACATCTGGCCTATCCATATGGATTCATCAATCCAGCTGAAAAGATAAAAGGTCTGTTTGAAGACTTCAGGGAAATAGTAAAAGAAGCAGGGATACCGGTAAAACTGTATCTGGGCTGTGAATATCTGTATAGAGACAGGGACAGCTTTGAAGAGGAACTGGAAGAGATAACGACGCTCAATGATACGAGATATCTGCTGATGGAGTTTTATTTCAATGTCGAAGGTCAGACGATCAAAGAAGCAGCCGAAACGGTAATGAAACATCAGCTGATACCGGTAATCGCTCATCCGGAAAGATATGAAGCGATCCAGATATCAGATCATCTGGCTAAAGATATCATCGATATGGGAGGAATGCTGCAGATGAACAAAGGCAGCATTTCAGGAAAATATGGAAGGATGGCCCGGGATACGATCTATGAATTATTGGACCATGATCTGATCACATTTATCGGAAGCGACGGACATGATCCATCAAGAAGGAATGCCAGGATGTATCAGGACTACCGGATCATCAGCGAGCTGTATGGAAATAAGCGAGCCAACAGGATCTTCAAAGAAAATCCCAGAAGAATGCTGCAGAATATCGACCTAACAAAGAAAGAAATAATGATATAAGGGGGCAAGAGAAATGAGGAAAAATCTGAAATATATCATCCTGTCAATACTGATCATCATAGCATATATCGGCTTTGTCTATATATCGAGCCAGGAAGAGACGGTAGGGAACTATCCGGAACTTAATGTGCCGGAGACACCATTGACCGTCAGTGTCAGCGATGATCAAAGCGTCCTGCTGAATGATGTCAGTGCCAGCGACAGTGAAGATGGAGATCTGAGCCAGCAGGTGTTCATCGAAAGCATCTCGACCTTTCAGGAAGATCAGACCAGAACGATAACCTATGGGGTCTTCGACAGCGATGACAATCTGACAAGAAAGACACGACAGCTAAGCTACAGCGACTATCAGGCACCACAGATCACATTGACCAGACCGCTGTATTTTCAGTATCTGGAATCCAATGATTCACTGAAGGACTATGTCAGTGCCAGCAGCGTGGTCGATGGAGATATCACATCGAAGATATCGATCGACAATGTCGAATATACCAGTGACAATGATCTGATAGCGACATTTTCGGTAAGCGACAGCTGCGGGATGACAACGACACTGAGGCTGACAGGGACATATCTGAATACGGTCAGCAACATCCAGATCAACCTGACGGAATATCTGATCCGGGTACCGGTAGGAACGCAGATCAGACCGATGAACTATGTAAGTGATGTGACGTTTGCGGGAGTAGTGGACAATGATCTGGAAGATGAGATCGAAGTAACCAGCAGCTATGATGGAAATACACCAGGGACATATGAGATCATCTATCGGATAACGCAGGGAGCCGATACGGGATATACGAAGCTGGTAGTAATAGTGGAATAGGAGGACAGAGGAATGGACAGTAAGAATGCAAACAGCGAGATGCTGGTGAAGATAGAATGTGTCATAGCGACGCTGCTGAAAAGGATCGGGCCGATAGTGCTTTTGGTGCTGATATGCGGAGCAGGATTTGATGTGTTCCGGACCTTTACCTATGAACCACAGTATATGACCAGCATGCAGGCGGCACTGGTGCTGGAGGAAAATACCTACAGCAATCTGAGCAATGCCCAGGCCTATGTAACGACACTGGACTATATCTTCAATGGACAGGTGGTCAAGGACTATGTCATCGAAAAGATGGGAGCAGAAGATGTCAGCTATACCTGCAATATCACCAGTCAGAATGGAACGAATATCGTCAATATATCAGTAAGGGCACCGACCAGAAGAGAATCATACTATGCACTCAAGTATTTAAGCGAATGGTATGTCAATAATGCAGGTGAATATCATCTTTCATATGAGATGGATGTACTGCAGGATGCGATGATGAATGACAGTCCGGTCAATGTCAATGGGCATATGACCAATTTCAGAAACGGGGCGCTGATCGGTCTTTTATTTGTAGTTATCTATGCTTTCATAATATATCTGAGACCGACGATCAAGAGCGCAGCGGATATCGAAAGATCGCTGGATGGAAGACTGTTTGCAAGGATCCCGAAGGAAAGAAAAGGGATGTTCAGACATGGAAAGAAAGCGATACTGATAAGTTCGCTGAAGACCAGCTTTGCCTATAAGGAAGCAATCAAGAAGTTGAGAAACCGGATCGAAAGTTCAGGAGAGAAGCATGGATATAAGACCTTCATGATCACCAGTTCCGTAGAAAATGAAGGGAAGTCATCGATCGCCGCCAATCTGGCCCTGTCACTGGCCAAGAATGATAAGAAGGTACTGATAATCGATGGGGATCTGAGAAAACCATCACTGCATAAGATCTTTGATCTGAAGACCGACAGATCGATCAACAACTATCTAAATGGACAGAGCGACTGGCAAAGCCAGGTGGAATATCTGGACCGTCATGAACTGTTCGTGTTATGTGCGATCCAGGATCTTGGTAACAGTGAAGACCTTATCCAAAATGGAATGGAAAAGCTGATCAGAGAAGCCAGAGAAGAATTTGATTATGTGATCATCGATACATCACCGGCCTTAGGGATCAATGAACCGCTGATCATCAATGAATGGGTAGATGCATCGATACTGGTGGTCAAACAGAATGAAGCACCGGTAACGGTGATCAATGAAACGATAACGAGACTGGTACTGGCGAAGAACAATCTGATCGGATGTATCTACAATGCCGGGGTCATGGATCTGACAAGGAACCGGAAGATCTATGGCTACAGATACGGATATAACCGTTATGACAGGAGGTAGAGATGATGAATGACAACAATGAAGCAAAGATCGATCTGACGAAATATTTTGATTATTTCTATCGGACGGTGATGAAACATAAAAAGCTGTTCATCGTGATCATCGTGGTGATGATGGCAGTATTTGAGATCAGAGAATTTTTCTTTTTTGATACGACATACAGTTCTGAAGCAGTATTCGTGGTGCATACCCAGGATCAGGACAATATCTTTGCCACGAGCGATGACAATGATGATATGTTCACGACCTTCAATGGACTGATGACGGGGAGCATGATGCGTCAGATAATCCAGGAAGGACTGGGGATATCATTAGACAATGTCAATATATCGCTGACCAAGATAACGGATACCAATCTGGTCAATCTGAAGGTAACGGCAGCCGATGGGGAGACGGCATATCATGTGGCCAACTGTATTTTAAACAACTATACCCAGGTTACCAATTTAGTCATGAGCGATGTCCAGATATCGCTGTT